>DATCYD010000202.1:0-20183 GCA_036570465.1 Anseongella sp. | reverse complement strand
AGGGTGAATTTCTTTAGTTTCTCGGTGGAAGAATAAACTGGCTGAAGGGCCGTATTGAATTCCTTTTTATTTTCCGAAAGCAGCTCTATCTCGGGATGCACCATGCTGACTTTCCCGTTATAGAACTTGGGTTTTTCGAATATCACATATCGCTGGCCGGTACGAACGTAACCATCAATCCATTTCAGACCATGGAACCAGATGAGGTCCATGGAACCGGTTTCGTCTTCAAAACGTGCCACCAATCTTTTAGCACGTCCCTTACCCAGAATTTCCTTGTAGATGACCGCGCCGCGGAGTTGAATGTAGGGCATATCCGGGGTAATTTCCCGGATCGTATAAAAACGGGTTTTATCGATGTACCGGAATGGGTAATGGCGCAGAAGGTCTTCCCAGGTATAAACAGACAGTTCCTTTTTCAGCACGTCTGCCCGGGACGGCCCCACGCCCTTCAGGTATTCAACAGGTGTTAGTAACATGACGGAAGCCATACGATCAGCGGGCCTTTCGTATCAATTTTGATAAATAGCCCCAGTTAAAGATAATCACTGCACACAATAGTACCAGGTACGAAAATACTTGTAGTGGGCTCGCCTCGTCGCCAAAATACATAAAAGCGACGGCAAAAGCCACAATGGGATTGATATAAATAAGGATGCCCACCGTTGACGAAGGGATCCGGATCAAGGCATAGAGATTAAGAAACAAAGGGATCACTGTGAAAATCAGGGCAATCGCAAAAATGTTGATCCAGAAACTTGAATCGACGGGAACCGCGTGATGCTCCCAGGCAAAAGCAGGAAGCACCAACAAGCAGGCCAGCAGTAGTTGTACTCCCAGGAGATTGAATTTATCTACCTGTTTGATCTCACGTTGAATAACCAGATATATGGCAAAAAGCGTGGCCACGCCCACTGACCAGGATACTTCCCTCATAAAGCCCGAGGCCAGGACGAGCACACTGACAGCGCTCACCGTCAGAGCAATCCACTTTCTCCGGCTAATGGGTTCTTTCAGGAGAAGGAATGCGAACAAGGCAGTAATGATGGGACAAACCATGTAGGCAAAAGCTGCCGCCTGTAAGCTTACCTGGTTTACCACGTATATAAAGGAGAGCCAGTTTCCTGTGAGCATGACTACCGAGGTGACCACCAGAAAGATCAAACGTCGCCTGGCGTCCCGGGGTAACCCGTGAAACGCCTTCCAGTCAGCCAACAGTACCCTTCTTCTGAAGATAAGGACCACGAAGGTCACCAGGGCAAGTGACACGAACAGCCGGTAATACAAAATAGTGGAGGCGCTGTAACTGCTGATATTGCGCAACGGAATGGCGAAAAAACCCCAGATAATGGCGGGAGCTACGGCCGCAGCAAAATAGCTCAGATCCGGATGCCGTGGCTTCACGTGGCAGCGATTACCGATATTTCCACCTGTACATCTTTAGGAAGCGCGGCTACCTGTACGGTCTCCCTGGCGGGAAAGTTTTCCGTAAAGTATTGTGCATATACTTCGTTCACCAGGCCGAAATCATTCATATCTTTTAGAAAAATGGTCGTTTTTACCACTTTCCCGAAATTGGTTCCGGCTGCTTCCAGGATGGCGCCGATATTATTCAGCACCTGTGCCGCTTCTGCAGCCGCATCCCCTTCTATGAGCCGGCCTGAAACAGGATCGAGTGCAATCTGGCCTGAAACAAATAAAAAGCCGCCCGCCTGGACCGCCTGGTTGTAGGGGCCGATCGGTGCCGGCGCCGCTTTGGTATTGACAATCTTTTGCATATCAGTTGGAAAGCCAATCAATGATTTTATAGATAAGGCCGGCCAGGAACAACAGAATGGCGATCCGGTTGATCCAGTGCATGACTTTCAAATTGAAGTTTACAGGGCGGTCGGGATCCCTTTTCCTGAAAAAATACATATTCGGCCTGTTTAATTTTCCCTTAAACAGAAGAAGGGGCCTTAATAAAGCCCCTTCTTCTGTAAGAAATTAAGATTCTTGATTTATTGGATCTTGATCTCTACACGGCGGTTCTGTGAGCGGCCTTCTTCGGTATCGTTAGACGCTACCGGGCGTGATTCACCGTAACCAGTCGTGGAAAGTACTCCTGAATCAACACCGGCGTTAACCAGGTATTTCTTCACTGAGTTAGCCCTTCTTTCTGAGAGGCGTTGGTTGTAGCTTTCAGTACCTTCAGCAGAAGCGTGGCCTTCAAGGGCAACGTTGCTGGAACCTGAAGCTTTCAACTCATCAGCCAGTCCGTCAAGTGCACTGTATGACTCAGGACGGATCTCAGCGCTGTCAAAGTCAAACTGGATGGTGTTGTCACCAATCGCAGCTGCAACCGGGCAGCCATTGTTATCAGCAGGACCTGCTTCGGTGGGGCACTCGTCTTCGTGGTCAAGTACACCGTCACCGTCGATGTCCATGGCGCGGCCGGAGCCGTCAACACGAGCACCTGCGGCTGAACCGGGTTCTTTGTCGAAGTAGTCGGATACACCGTCACCGTCTTCGTCAGCCTTCAACGTGTTCAGGTCTTCTTCAACAGTGGATACACGGCCTTTAAGTGCTTCAACTTCCTGACGAAGGGTTTCATCGTACAGTTCGTCATACATTAAAGCGATCGGGTTAGCCCATTCCAGCGCAGGCTTCTGCTTGTTGCCCAGAATGAATTCCAGACCGGCATAGCCGTAGCTGTACTTGTCGAGGGAACCGTGGTTAGCCCACTGACCGTCAACGTTGTCAGCATTCAGGAAGTGCATCTTGTAGCCAAGGTCAAGGTTTACCACTTCACCAAGCTTGAACTTGATACCAGCGCCTACAGGAATTACCTGTTCGGTGCGGTCAGTCTGCTCAGTACCGTTCACGGTAGGAGTGTAGTTTGCAAACTGGAAACCGGCGGTTACAAAGAAGTCCACTGAATTCTTGCGACGAAGGAAGTCAATAGTACCTACGTTAGCGGTACCGGAAAGGCCTGCCTGCCATGAAAGGTCGGTTTCGAAAGACTCACCGTTAGTAAAGCCATCATGAACCGGAGATTCTTCACCGGTTGCTGAAAGCGTTCCTCTCAGGAAGTCTGCCTGCAGTGAGAAAGAAGGTGCCAGCTGCTTTTTAAGATAAGCGCCATAACCTAAATTCATTTCCCACTTTGAGTTGTCATTCAGGCCGCCGGTTACAACAGTTGGTGCAAGAACACCAGCATTTAAACCGATTGACCAAGTACGAAACTGATTCCTTCCCTCAAAAAGCTTGGGAGCAGTCCCCGTTGCCGGCTCGTCCTGAGCAAACAACGATAGCGAGCATAAAGTCGCTGTAAGCGACAATGCAGCTATTTTTTTGATTGTAGATTTGTTCATAGTTGCTCGTTTTGATTCTTCTGAATTGTGTAATTTTAGCACGAAAATAAGATATTTTTTAAATTTTGAGAAATACTTTTTCAAAAACTGTTCCAATTACCATTGTGTCAGCCCTTTGTTTTCACTCAATAGTGGCCGGCGCAGCAAAGATTTAATCGCATTATGAAATACGAAACCATTAATAACGGTCTTTTTAAGCGTAATCGCAAAAACTTCACCGCAAAAGTACAAAACAATTCTATTGCCATCTTTCATTCTAACGATGAGTTCCCGCGCAGCGGTGACCAGCCTTTTCCATTCAAACAGAATGCCGATCTTTTTTACCTGACCGGAATAGACCAGGAAAAGAGCATCCTGATCTTGTTCCCCGACAGTCCCGATCCCAAATACCGCGAAGCTCTTTTCCTGCTGGAGACAAATGAGCATATTGCTATATGGGAAGGTCATAAATACACAAAAGAGGAAGCCCGGCAAGTATCAGGCATTCAATCTGTTTTCTGGTTAAATGAATTCGACAAGGTGCTCCCGATGCTGCTGCATTACGCCGAAAGAATCTACCTGAATTCCAACGAAAATGACCGTTATGTACACCAGGTTATTTATCGCGATTTGCGTTTGGCCCGGGAGCTGAAAGCGGCTTTCCCTTTCCATCAATATGTACGTTCTGCCCCAATTATGCGCGAATTACGGGAAATAAAATCTACAACTGAAGTAGATTTGATTCGGAATGCCTGCAATATTACCGGAAAAGCGTTCAGGCGGGTACTGGATTATGTAAAACCAGATGTGGCGGAATACGAAATAGAAGCAGAGATCATTCATGAATTCATCCGGAACCGCGCCAGCGGACATGCTTATCATCCGATTATCGCCTCCGGAGCCAGCGCCTGCGTATTGCATTATGGAGAAAACAATCAGGTGTGCCGGGACAACGAAGTCATCCTGATGGATTTTGGGGCGGAATATGCCAATTACAATGCTGACCTCACCCGTTCGATCCCGGTGAACGGCAGGTTCTCTGACAGGCAGCGGGCGGTTTACAATGCGGTGCTGCGGGTCATGAAAGAAGCGATTCAACTACTGGTTCCCGGAATGGCGCTGACGGATTATAATAAGGAAGTGGGAAAACTCATGGAGGCCGAACTGCTGGGCCTGGGACTGTTATCCCGTCACGATGTGGAAAAACAAACTGACGATGCACCGGCCTACAAGAAGTATTTCATGCATGGCATTTCCCATCATCTGGGCCTGGACGTACACGATACCGGCAACCGCTACGGTAAAATTGCGCCTGGCATGGTGTTCACCTGCGAACCGGGCATTTATATTCCGGAAGAAGGCCTGGGCATTCGCCTGGAAAATGATATTCTGGTTACCGGTGATGGCAATACCGACCTGATGGCGGACATTCCGCTGGAAGCCGGGGAGATTGAAGATCTGATGAACGCGTAGAGCAGAAGCTGGACAGGAAAGGCTCAGCGCCGCTTACCATATTCCTTCACGAAGCGGTACAGGCTGAATGACGGGTCATCTGTGAGTGATGAGAGCTGCATGGCCAGCTGTTCCCGGTTAACGTCGCGCATGCGTTTGCGGGCAATAAGTTGCCACGCTTTTCCGGCCATCAAAGCGGCTTTCTTTGCGCCGGAAACAGTTTGGTGATGCAAGCGTATTTGTGCAATTATTTCCCCAATATGCTCATTTTTAGTGGCGATAGCCTGTAAAACGGGAATGCGCCAATCTTCAGCTGGCCGGTCATGCAGCATCCGCTGAAGCACGATAGCCAGCTCCCGGGCGCCTTCCCGGTCCGACTTGTTAACCACAAAAACATCAGCGACCTCCATCAAACCTGACTTCAGGGCTTGAATTTCATCCCCCGCTTCAGGCACCAGCACCAGAAGTGTTGTATCGGCCAGGGCCGCAATCTCTACTTCTGACTGCCCTACGCCCACGGTTTCCACCAGGATATGATCGAAGCCAAAGGCTTGCAGCACATCAACCATCTCTATACAGGCCGCTGCCAGGCCGCCAAGGGCGCCACGGGTAGAAACCGAACGAATAAACACGTTGGGGTGCGAAAAATGCGGTTGCAACCGGATCCGGTCACCCAGCAGAGAGCCTCCGTGAAATGGGGAACTGGGATCAACAGCCAGAACGGCTACGCGCATGCCTTCTTTGACCAGCTGGGAGACCATAGCGCTGATCAATGTGCTCTTTCCACTGCCCGGCGGACCGGTAATGCCCGTAACCAGGGCTCTATGGGACGACTCAAGACCACTCAACAGATCCAGACTGCCCGCCGGGTCGTTCTCCACCAGGGTGAGCATCCGGGACAGGGCCTTCAGGCTACCCTGATAAAATTCCCGCAAAATCCGCTCGTTATGCATTCCGGCCACCATAATAAATCTAAAACTACTAAAATTCAATACCTTTGCAGAATTATATTACTAGATGAAGACTTATTTCAGGCTACTCTCATTCGCGAAACCCATTGAAAAATTCGCCATTCCATACATGCTTTGTATGGTATTGGGCGTATTTTTCAACACCCTTAATCTCGCTCTTCTGATCCCTCTGCTGGATACCTTGTTTAATGATAACGGAACCCGGGAATTGGTGGCCAAACCAGACAGCTGGCTGGACATCGCCAATGTGCTAAAATATTATGCCCAGCAGATGAACCTTCGCTACGGTACCTTTGGAGCGCTCAAGGTTGTGTGCGTAGTGATTGTCATATCGGTGTTCCTGAGCAACGTGTTCCGGTACATCTCACAACGCATCATGGAAAACCTGCGCATTCATACTTTGCTGAATTTGCGGAAGCGTGTATTCGACAATGTCATGAATCTGCATATCGGCTATTTCACCAACCAGCGCAAAGGAGATATTATTTCCAAGATCTCCGGCGATGTACAGGTGGTGCAGTTTTCGGTCACCGCAACCCTTCAGGTGGTGGCAAAGGAACCCCTGCAGCTGCTTTTCTACCTGGGAACCATGTTTGCTTTTTCTTATAAGCTGACCCTGTTCTCTATGCTGGTCATTCCGGTGTCGGCCTTTTTCATTGCCAGGATTGTAAAAACACTTCGATCACAGGCCGCCAGGGCACAGCAGGTATATGGTGTCATGATCAGCTACCTGGACGAAGCCCTTTCGGGGATCAAGATCATTAAGGCATTCAATGCTACATCATTTATTAAAAAGCGTTTCCACGACGAGAACGTTCACTTCTCGAACATAGGCCGGCGAATGGCGCGCAGGCAGCAGATGAGCTCGCCGGTTTCGGAGTTTCTGGGCGTGGTCATGGTCGCGGTCATTGTGCTTTACGGCGGACATCTGGTACTGAACGAAGATTCCGGGCTGGAAGCATCGGTATTCATTGCTTACATTGCGGTATTTTCTCAGATGATGCGTCCGGCGAAAGCGCTGACAAATTCCTTCAGCAACATTCATTCAGGCATTGCGGCCGGTGAGCGGGTGCTCAGCCTGATTGATGAAGAGCCTGGGATCCGGGATCAACCCGGTGCGGTGGCGCTGGACGGGTTCCGGGATTCAATCCGCCTGGAAAATGTGTGGTTTTCTTATGCGTCCAAACCAATTCTGAAAGGGATCAGCCTGGAAATCCCCAAGGGCAAGACCATTGCCCTGGTAGGGCCTTCGGGCGGAGGAAAATCAACCTTGATGGACTTGCTGCCCCGCTTTATCGAGCCTCAGAAAGGGCAGATCCTGATTGACGGAAAGGATATCCAGTCTTTAACACTGGATTCAGTACGGGAGCTGATGGGAACGGTGAACCAGGAATCGATCCTGTTCAACGATACTATTTTCAACAATATCGCCTTCGGTCGGACCGACGCCAACATTGAAGAGGTAGAGGCAGCTGCCCGGATCGCCAACGCGCATGATTTCATCGTCGCTGCCGACAATGGCTACCAGACCAACATCGGCGACCGGGGCACCAAGCTTTCCGGAGGCCAGAAACAACGGATATGCATTGCGCGGGCCGTCCTGAAGAACCCGCCCATTATGCTGCTGGATGAAGCGACCTCTGCGCTGGACACCGAATCGGAAAAGCTGGTGCAGGAAGCGCTGAATAATCTGATGAAAAACCGGACCTCCCTGGTGATCGCCCACCGTCTGAGCACCATCCAGAAGGCGGACCATATCCTGGTGCTGTCTGAAGGAGAAGTCGTCGAGGAAGGCAATCACCAACAGCTGATGGAGCGGCAGGGGGTGTACCGGAAGCTGATTGAAATGCAACAGGTGAAATAATATGGTCAAACCGCTTGTTTCGATTGCCATGTGTACTTACAACGGAGAGGCTCATCTGGAGGAGCAGCTGCAATCGATACTTGGTCAAAGCTATTCTTCACTCGAAGTGGTGATCATCGATGATGCCTCTACTGACGGCACCATGCGCATACTGGAAGCGTTCAGGGACCATGACAACCGCATCCGCCTGTTCCGGAACGAACAGAATATTGGTTTACATGCCAATTTCATGAAAGCACTTTCTTTATGCCGGGGTGAGTTGATTGCGTTGTCGGACCAGGATGATGTCTGGCATCTTGATAAAATCACAGTGATGGAACAGGCGATCGGGGATCGTCTGCTCATCTATCATGATTCCGCCTATATCGACGAAAAAGGGAACGAGACGGGAAAAACGCTCAATCGCCGGCATCGCTCTGTAGAAGGGCAAAGCCCCAAATGCTTTCTTTTACAGAACTGCATATCCGGGCACGCCAGTATGATTCGCAGGGAGCTTTTATCTTTCCTGCCCCCTTTTAATGACTCTGTCTATTATGACTGGTGGCTTGCCTATACGGCTGCCTGTATGGGAAAAATAGGTTATACTTCAAAAGTACTGGTAAAATATCGCGTCCATCCTAAAAGTTATACCAGCCGCCATCCGTCAAACCATGCCCTTCGGCGCATTGATATGCTGAAGCATTTTCAGGAACATCCGCTGACCTCGGCGGAAACAGCAGATTTTATCGGCCATCTTATCGAAAAGTACGTGACAAATCAGGGCAAAGGCTTCTCCTGGTCACTTTTCTTTACCTTATTCCGGAACAGGGGCGATTTATTCTACATTCGTAAACGGTCTTTGCCATCACTGCTGAAACAGATCGCCCGCGAAAGCCACCTTCCCTTTTCCCGGACATTCAAAAAACCTCGGCCTTTCGGGAAGACAATATTGATCATCGACACCAATATTCCACTCTACGACCGTGATTCCGGGTCTAACAGGATCTACCAGCTGGTGCAAATTTTCCGGTCATTGGGATATCATCTCATTTTTCTGCCTGACAATGGTGCAGCGCCGGAACCTTACCTTACAAAACTCACCAGTCAGGGAGTTGAAGTGCTTTACCGGTCCGGGAAACAGAAATATTTATTAGGTGAAATTAAAAGAGCTGCCCTAGAGGCCGACATCGCCTGGATATGCCGCCCGTCATACAACGAAAAGTATAAGTACCTTTTCCGGCTGAATCCACAATTAAAATGGATATACGATACGGTTGACTTACATTATATACGTCTGGAACGCGCTGCAAAGCTCTTTCCCGACCAATCCAAACTGGCAAAACAGGCTAAACGCTACCGCGCACTGGAAACTGCCATCGCCGCCAGGGCACAGCTTACTGTCTGCATTACTCATGATGAAGAACGGGAACTGCAGTCGAGGGGCATTTCCAGTACCTGTGTGATCCCCAACATTCACACAGTAAAATCCACGGAGGAGAATTTCCACGGGCGTAACGGGCTGCTGTTCATCGGCGGCTATAAACACCTTCCCAATGTAGATGCTGCCACCTGGCTTTGCCATACAATCATGCCCCTGATATGGGAGCAACGTCCCGAAATGGAACTCACCCTGCTGGGAAGCGATCCTACGGATGAGATACTAGCCTGTAAATCTTCCAGGGTACATGTTCCCGGCTATGTGGAAGATGTCACTCCATATTTCAACGCAAGCCGGATTTTCGTGGCCCCTCTGCGTTACGGAGCCGGAATGAAGGGGAAAATAGGCCATAGCTTAGAATACGGCTTACCGGTCGTCACCACCACCGTCGGGGCGGAAGGCATGGGTCTTGTACACGAAAAACATGTGCTGATCACCGGTGATGCAGAGGCTTTTGCCCGGGAAACGCTTCGCTTGTACACCGATGAAACGTTATGGAAACAACTACACAGGAGCTCCGGGGAGGCATTGAAGCCCTTCAGCCCCGAAACTATTTCCCTCACGATCCGAAAAGAGCTTTCATCCCTGCTGCCACCAAAGGAACCCGTATGAAAAAGCTGCTGTTTTTCTTCCCTGAGAATCCCCTGGAGAAAAATTCGGGCAATAAGACCCGGGTATTGCAGCTGCTCCGCTATTTCAAGACAAGGAATATCGAAGTCGATTTTGTAAGTGTGAGTCCCTGGACCAGTATCTGGAGTGAAAAGGATGCAGCGGCGTTATCCCGCTGCGGACTTGCCAGCGACGTTCATGTATTAGTCAGGAAACCTTCAAAAAAAAATCTGATCAGGTATTTTTTCTACTACAAGAGGCATCAGCTCCGGTACAAAAGAAAAACCGACCCGGGAAAAAGCGCTATACCGGTACACAGCAATTATTATATCCAGACCGCTTTTGAACAATTGTTGAGCAGCAAGCATTATGACTATATTCTTATCAGCTATGTGTATTGGCACTGTCTGATAGGCAACCAGGAACTTATCGCAGGGTCGAAAACAATTCTCGACACCCACGATTTCATCACCGATCAGCTGCTGCATACCCGCCCGGACGGGCCGGGTGGACCGGGCGTTCCGGGAGCAACATTTGAGGATGAAATAAGAAGGATGTCTCTATTTGACGAGGTCTGGGCCATCTCCACGGAAGAACGCTATATTTTCAGCCAGTTCTGCGGTGATAAGGTAAAACTGGTTCCTCTGATGCTTGACCCTCCTTCGGTAACCTACCCTGACAGAACTGCTCCTAAAAAATTTGATGTGATCTATGTGGCCAGTGATAATCCGCATAATACCAGAGCCGCCAAATGGTTTTTCGACAAAGTCTATCCTCAGCTTCCGGAACAGATCCGGTTGTGCGTGATCGGCAAGATCAGCGGCCACATCGGCACGTACCGGAATGTGACAAAAATATCGTTCGCCGAAGACCTGGATGAATTTTACCGGCAGTCGGCCATCGCTATGTGCCCCATGCTCGGGGGCACGGGAGTGAAAGTGAAAGTAGTGGAAGCGTTATCATACGGTTTACCCGTTGTATGTACGAGACGGGGTGTTGACGGATTGCCGAATAAAAGCAGGAACGGCTGCCTGGTAAGCGATGAGGCCAGCCAGTTTGCCCGGAATATTATCTCCTTGTTGCAGGATCAGACCCTGTACTCTGAACAAAGCAGGCTTGCGGCAGAACTATTCTCCAGCCACTTCAGCACGGAAACGTGTCGTCATACACTCGATAAGGCATTCGCTTTAGATCAGTTACAGGTATGAAAAAAGTATTGTACTTCTTTCCCGAAAACCCACTGGAAAGAAACGCCGGTAACAAAACCAGGGCGCTTCAATTACTTCATTATTTCAGGGACAGGAACATGGCAGTGGATTTCATGAGCACGAACCTGTGGCTGAGTCCCTGGAACAAGGAGGACGTCAGGGCATTCCAGCGAAGCAAGCTTGCCGATACCATCCGGATCATGGAAAAAAAACCGGCGAAGAACAACCTGATCGATTACTTTTTCAACTACAAGATACACCAGATCTCTTACCGGAAGAAGTTCAATAAAAGTCACATTGGCATGCACAGTCATACGACCTGGTACTCAAGGTCAGCATTCCGGGAGCTGGTATGGCAAAACGACTATGACTACATTATTATCAGCTATATTTACTGGGCAAACCTTATTGATGACATACGGTCGTTCAGCAACGCCAGGACCATCATCGATACGCACGATTTCATGACCTCCCAATGCCAGCAAAATAAGAACTTTCAGTTAGGACCGTTTTTTGAGGAAGAAATCAACAGCCTGAAAATGTTCGATGAAATATGGACGATATCTGTTGATGAACAATACCTGTTCAGCCGGTTTTGCCCGGGAAATGTCAGGTGGGTCCCGCCCATGCCGGATGCCCTGGCTGCATCGCTCCCGGAAAATACAGCAGGAAAAATCCATGACCTTATTTATGTCGCCAGTGATAACCCCCATAACCTGATCGCTGCCGAGTGGTTCTTCAAGGAAGTCCACCCCCGGTTACCGGAGCGATTACGTATGTGCGTGATCGGAAAGATAAGCGCGCATATAGCCGACCATCCGAACGTGGTCAAAATACCGTTTGCAGAAGATATCGGACCATATTACGCCCAGTCGAAGGTTGCTATCTGTCCGATACTTAGCGGCACCGGCATCAAGATAAAAGTCGTAGAAGCTATTACGCACGGCTTGCCGGTAGTCTGCACTACCCGCGGTACTGACGGCATGCCAGACAAGATCAACAACGGTTGCCTTACAGGAGACGACCCGCAAGAATTCGCCCGGAACATTACCACCCTGCTGGAAAATCCCGGATTCTATCAGGAGCAGGCGAACCTTGCGGCAGAAACGTTTTATCGCCATTTTGAAAAGACCCGTTGCTATCAAAAGTTAGACGAGATATTCGCATCCACATGGGACGTTTTTCAACACTGAACAAGAAACTGAGAAACCTCCGGGCACTCTTGAAATACCCGGTCATAGTCTGGAATTTACGCAACAAAAATTTATTCTTTTTCTTTCCGTTCTGGTCGGTAGGAGGAGGTGAACGTGTACATGCCGATATTCTCCAGGCTGTATCGGACGCCAGGCCGGTATGTTTTCTAACCGAAAGGTCGGTGAACGACGGGTTTAAAGATGACTTCCTGCGATACTCATCCGCCATTCAATTAGGCCGGTGGGCAGAAAAACCTTCCTTTAAACGTTCTTTGCAAGAAAAAATGGCCAGGGCCATAAACAGCCATAAGCATGTGGTTGTCTTTGGCTGCCACAGCCGGTTCTTCTATGAACTTATCCCCTATTTGCAGGAGCATGTCAAGGTGATTGACCTGATACATGCGTTCACTTACGATCCTGACGGACCGGAGATATACAGCCTTCTTCATGTCCGGCGGCTGGATACACGCGTAGTCATCGGAGAAAAGACCAAAAATGATTTTCGAAAATTCTACCGCCTGCACCATCTTCCCGAAGAATTACTAAACCGTATCCAGGTCATTCCCAATCAGGTGGATACACCAGACCAGAAAAAAGAGAAAGACTTTAGCGGAAACCTCCGGATTTTGTTTGTATCGCGTAATGCACCGGAAAAAAGGCCGGAACTGTTCCTGGAGATCGCCCGCTTGTGCATGCAACAGCTCACCAATGCGGAATTTATCATGATCGGCGATTTTACCGGGCTTTCCGGCGCTGTCCCTCCAAATGTCCGGATAGCAGGAGAGATCACCGATCGGGAAACCTTGTTCACCTTTTATGAGGACGCACATCTTATCCTGCTTACTTCCTGGCGGGAAGGCATGCCCCTGGTGATCATGGAAGGAATGAGCCACGGAGTCGTGCCTGTTACCACTGCTGTAGGGGAAATCCCATCTTACATATCAGCTGACAAATACCGGAACGGATTCGTGATAGCTGATCATAAAAACACGGAACAGATCGTGCAGGACTTTGTCCGGCAAATAGTTTATCTTTCGGATAACAGAGCAACACTGGCTGAATTCAGCGACAATGCAAGACAGTTCGCAGGCGAGCATTTCGGTCCCGGAAATTTTTCGGAATCCTACAGAAAATTGCTCCTGGGATAGATCTCTGTAATTTTTTATACCATGATCAGAAAATTGAAAAAACTGCTCAAAGGCAATAAAGGGAACAAGCAGGTATTGCCCGCTGCCTTCCTGGAGGAATTCCGCAGGCTGAAGGAACTGGAAAGCAGCACCTGTAAACGCTTTACACTGGAAGAAACGGATTTTTATCCCTGTCTCAACGATAATACCAGCTATACCGGCTTCGACCGGCACTATGTTTACCATCCCGCATGGGCAGCACGTATTCTGCGCAGGATCAACCCTGAAAAGCATATAGACATCTCGTCCACGCTTTATTTCTGCTCTTTATTATCGGCCTTTATCCCGGTTGATTTTTACGATTACCGCCCAGCCCGCCTGGTATTAAACGATTTCCGTTCTTTACCGGCAGATCTGCTGGCCTTGCCCTTCGGTAGCAACTCCGTAGCATCGCTCTCCTGCATGCACACGCTGGAGCATATTGGCCTGGGGCGGTACGGAGACCGGCTGGATTACGAGGGGGACATAAAGGCCGCCGCCGAATTGGAAAGGGTGCTGGCCCCGGGAGGGCATCTTCTCATGGTGGTCCCTATCGGGCATGAAAGCCGGATCTTCTTTAACGCGCACAGAATCTATACCAAGCAACAGGCGTTGGATTTATTTCCCGGCTTAAAGCTGATGGAGTTCGCGCTCATTCCGGAAGATGAACAGGACGGAGGACTGGTAACGGATCCCGGTGAAGCTCTGCTCAACAAACAGATATATGGTTGCGGCTGCTTCCATTTTATCAAGGAATAGCTGTTTTATTTTTACCAGAGAGAAAATGAAGATCGTTAAATTCTTAGGTGGTCTGGGCAATCAAATGTTCCAATATGCCTTTTACATGTACCTAAAACAGCATTTCAGAAAGGTAAAAGCCGATTTAACAGGTTTTACCAGTTATCCCCTGCACAACGGGTTCGAGCTGGATCAAGTATTCGGCATCCGGCTGCGGCAAGCTAGTCCTTTCGAGATTCGCCTTTATACCCCGGAAAGAAAAGACTGGGCGACTCGGAAGCTCCGCCGGCTATATGGAACTAAAAAAGCCTGGTATGCTGAAAAAAAGGAATTCTCCTATGATCACCTGATTGCGGGAGACAACCGCCCCCGTTATTACTGGGGATACTGGCAGCACTATCATTATATTAAAGACATTGAGCCGCAGCTGAGGGAAAATTTTCAATTCAACCAAGAGCTTAAGGGACAAAACAGTAAGCTGTTAAATGAAGTCAGCGGACTTCAAACAGTTTCCCTCCACGTAAGAAGGGGTGATTACCTGGGCCACCCCTTGCTGGGAGGTATCTGCGAACTCGATTACTACCGGGAAGCTATCGACCGAATGAAGCAACAGCTGCAGGACCCTGTCTTCATCGTTTTCTCCAATGATATCAGCTGGTGCGAAAAGTCCCTGCCCCTGGAGAACGCCATCTATGTCAGCTGGAATACAGGAAGGAACAGCTACATGGACATGCAACTTATGAGCTGCTGCCGGCATCATGTCATTGCCAACAGTAGTTTTAGCTGGTGGGGGGCCTGGCTGAACAACCACGAACAGAAAAAAGTGATCGCCCCTGACAAATGGATCAATACAGCCGGAACCAACAGCAGCGGGCTCCTTCCCCCCAACTGGACACGCATATGAGCCGTCCCGCCGTCACCGTTTTCATGGCCGTGTACAACAGCGCCGCCTGGCTAAAGGAAGCGATCGACAGCGTCATTTCCCAATCATTCACAGATCTCGAATTGCTGATCATCGATGACGGTTCTACCGATAACAGCAGGGCAGTCATTGAACGCTGCAGCGACCGGCGCATCCGGTTTTTGCACAATGAGCAGAACAAAGGCATCGTTTATACCCGGAACAGGGGTATCCGGGAGGCCAGGGGCGAATTCATCGCCGTCCTCGACAGTGACGACATCGCCATGCCCTTCCGAATTGAACGACAATACAAGCACTTCAGCACGCATCCTGACCTTGGGGTATGCGGGGGCCACGCTGAATTAATCGACAAGCACGGAAAAGCGACAGGGGAACACTACCAGATGCCGGTTGGCATGGCGAATGCCGGCGCAGAACTATTGTTCAGGAATACGCTGGTGAATTCTACCGCTATGTTCCGCAAGGAGGCAGCGGAAGTAGCCGGAGGGTACCGGGATACCGGGCTTTGTGAGGATTACGATCTTGCCCTGCGGATCAAAGAACGCCATCAGCTGGATAACCTCGATGAAGTACTGGTAAAGTACAGAGCGCACGGCAGCAATACATCCTCCCGGCAATTCCGGGAAATGCGAAAAAGCGAAGGACGTATCCTTCAGGACCTGCATCGAAGAATGGGAATACCAAATGATGAACAGCTGATAAAGGTCCACCTCTCCTTTATTCATCCTTCCTCCGGCTTTTTTCCCACTATGGATTATTTCAGGCTATTCAAAGAACTGAAAGCAGCCAACGACCGCCTGGGCTTTTTCCCCCGGGAAAGTCTGAACCGCCTGCTATTCACCAAATGGTACGAGCTGATCAGGCAAACAAACGCCCCGAACGCCTTTTCCTTATTTTTTAAAAAGCCCTTGTTCCACCCCGCCTATGCCACATTCAAAAAAGTGAAGAAGATTGCCCGACAAGCATTTCGACATTCCGGTTCTACCAAATAAACACCCACCTATAGAATTGCTGAGACGTGCATTTTCCGTATTATTCATGTACCTTTATAAACTTTTTGACCTATTATGCATTATAGCTTAAAAGGGAATATTATAAGACGATGATCGAAAAATTAGCGGCGATAAAGGAACGTTGGGAGAAAGTAGAGCAAGAACTGGCCAGCCCGGATGCGATGGCTGATATGAAACGCTTTGCTCAGCTCAACCGGGATTATAAGGATCTTCGGAAGATCGTAGAACAATACGAATTGTATAAGAATATCCTCAGCAATATAGATACCAATAAAGAAATACTGGCTACCGAAAAGGACGATGAATTTCGTGCAATGGCACGCGAAGAACTGGATCAGCTGATAGAGGATCGCGATCAAAAAGAAGAAGAGATACGCCTGATGCTGATCCCCAAAGATCCGGAAGATGCAAAAGACGCGATTGTGGAGATCCGGGGCGGGGCAGGCGGAGACGAGGCCTCCCTGTTTGCCGGCGACCTTTACCGGATGTACATGCGCTATTGCGAGGAAAAGGGCTGGAAAACCGAACTGGTGGATTTCACCGAAGGAACTGTAGGAGGGTACAAGGAAATTATTATTAATGTTTCGGGAGAAGACGTGTACGGAACGCTCAAGTTCGAATCGGGAGTACATCGCGTGCAACGGGTGCCTGATACAGAAACTCAGGGTCGCGTTCATACTTCAGCCGCCTCAGTGGCTGTGTTGCCAGAAGCTGAAGAAATCGATATAGAGATAAAGGAAAACGAAATCCGGAAAGACACCTTTTGTTCCTCCGGCCCTGGAGGTCAGTCAGTAAATACCACTTATTCGGCGGTGCGCCTGGTGCATATTCCCACCGGAGTGACCGTACAGTGTCAGGATGAAAAATCGCAGATAAAGAACTACGAAAAAGCGCTAAAAGTGCTGCGTTCCCGCCTTTACGAGGCCAAGCTTCAGGAACACATGAACTCCATCGCCGCCAAACGGAAAACGATGGTTTCTTCCGGGGATCGTTCAGCCAAGATCCGTACCTATAATTTCCCGCAAGGCCGGGTGACTGATCACCGGATCGGTGTTACACTTTACAACCTTCCCGGAGTACTGAACGGTGATATCCAGGAATTGATAGATGCGTTACAGTTCGCTGAAAATGCGGAGAAAATGAAAGAAGGCAGCATTTCCATTTAAGAATTGCTGCCTTCCCTCTAATTGCTGTCTTACCTGTGTTTCAGTAAGCTGCTAACTTTTTTATTCGACGATCAGGTGTCCCTGCATCACCCCGTAATGGCCAGGGAAGCTGCAAAGAAAAGGATACGAGCCTGCAGCCGGTGCAGTGAACACGATCGTATCGCTCTCTCCGCCGCCAAGCAATTTGGTATGAGCAATGATATTAGCCGATTCCGACTCCGGAATATAATCATTATCCCTGGCGTTCAATGCCTTGGCAGCAAAATCAGCCAATTTAACATCCGCCTTGAGCAACACAAAGTTATGCCCCATCACATCCTTACCCAGCTTACCGGTATGGTTCAGTGTCAGTGAAACTTTCTGGCCAGCCTTTACCTTCAGCTCCTTCTTGTCAAACCTCATCATGTCATCCGCGTTCAGCGTCAACGTCACGTCCGCCGCCTCACCGGTATCTTCAGTACTTTTATCTCCAGTACTTTCGGCCACGCCGATTGACTCAACGCCTTCAGTAGCCGTGTCAGATTCCGTTGTTTCAGAAGATTGATTACTTCCGCTGCCTCCACAGGAGACCAGCAAGATGGCCGTAGCAGCCATCAGATAGTGCGATACTTTCATTTTTACTTATTATGCTTTGTTATTTTTCAAACCAGCCAAAGATAATGATCGTACGCGAAACAAGAAAATCTAACTATTTCGTTACAATAGAACGCTTTTTTACGCGTCAAACTTCATCGGAGTGTTGCGGTCCTCAGGCGTTACGTAACGGATATTGGGATCGTATGACACGCCCAGATCGTCCAAAACGTCCTGTGGGACACCGTTCCACACGTTAGCAACATTCCCCTGATAACCAATGTCTTCAATCCCGATCTTACTGCTCCAGAAGCCAGTGGCCACCAAACTGCGGAACCGGCTGAAGAAACTTACGCCACGTTGCATTTCAGGTTTAGCCACTTCCGGCCAGGCGATTTCGTCCAGTAATTCCGTCTGCTGTGCCTGCGCGCAATCCTTAAAGCTTTTATCAAAACGGTTCAGGCATTCAATGTCAAGCCAGCGCAAGCCGCCACGGATGGGCGTCTGATGACCAGGCTGATCTTTCATCGTAAATTCAATAAATGCAGGTACCCCCGCCTCTTCCGCATTCCCCGAACGATCGTCAGCAGGAATGATCAGATTCGCCAGTACCGTAATGGTAGCCATCTCATGATCGGTAAAAAACTTCTCCTTCATCAACCGGGCATCCCGTTCCACCTCATGAGCCGGGCGCTGAGGATCACCTTCTACCGCTGTATGTTCGTGCGCCTCATGTGCAGCGCCTTTTTCTTCGCCTTTCTTCAGTTCGCAGCCGGCCAGCACGCTTCCCGCCGTCAGCGAGCCAAGCGTAAGCACTTTGAGTGATTTTCGTCTGTCCATCTTCTTACAATTTAGATATTCTGCTTTTTCAACTGATCAACAATATACTCTGAAGTCCGCATTGACAACGCCAGGATCGTCCAGGTGGGATTTTTGTCCGCCTGAGAAACAAAGGATCCACCATCAACAACAAATACATTTTTGACATCATGCGCCTGGCAATACTTGTTCAGGACCGATCTCTTAGGATCATCCCCCATACGCACAGTACCCACCTCGTGGATGATTCTTCCAGGAGCTTCCAAACCGTAGTTCGATCCCGCTCCCGGTTTCCCCCCCATTGGTTCAGCGCCCATCGTATGCAGAATCTCTTCAAAAGTATCCTGCATATGCTTTGCCTGATTGATTTCGTGATCAGACCAGGTATATCGGAATTTCAACACCGGAATACCGAATTTGTCCACCACATTATTATCAATCTCACAATAATTATCTTCCCGGGCAATGCACTCGCCACGTCCGGCAAAACCAATAAACGCCCCATAAAACCGCCGGTAATCTTCCTTCAACTCAGCACCATATCCACCGCCACCTTTCGGCTTCTCCGTACCGTTCGGCCCCCAGGCACGACCATTATAGCCTTCGATACCCCAGCCAAATCCATAACCAGGCATACCCATTCCGCCTCCCACCTCAATGTGGTAACCGCGGGCAAAACCCAGCTTTTTATTATCCAGCCACCATGGCATATACACATGCAACCCACCCACACCATCTTCATTATAACGTTTACGATCCATCAGCGACGGCAGCAATCCGCCACGCGACGCCCCCGTAGAGTCATGCAGGTACTTACCCACCACCCCGCTGGAGTTCGCCAGGCCGTTCGGATGTTGCGAAGACTTTGAGTTCAACAGCAATCGCGCCGATTCACAAGCACTCGCCGCCAGCACCACCACTTTAGCCGACACCTGATACTCCTGAAAATTATTTACATCAACATAAGAAACCCCCGTCGCTTTTCCACTCTCGTCAGTAATCACCTCACGAACCATTGCACCAGTTATCAAAGTCACCTTACCGGTACCCATCGCCGGTTTTATCAAAACCGGCCCCGAAGAAAAGTTGGAATACGTAGAGCACCCCCGGTTACATTGCGAACAATAATGGCACGCCGCCCGGTCATTCAACGGCTTCGTCAAAATAGAAAGACGCGACGGTACCACCGGAATATTAATCTTGTCACAAGCCTGTTTGACCAGCAGTTCATGCGCCCGTGGCTTCGGCGGCGGCAGAAACAACCCGTCCGGTTCGTTCTCCATGCCGATATTCGTTCCGAAAACGCCAATCAATTTATCGACCCGATCGTAATACGGTTTTACATCATCATAAGAAATAGGCCAGTCGTCTCCCAGCCCATCGTAGCTCTTATGCTTAAAATCGCGCGGCCCGAAGCGCAGAGAAATGCGTCCCCAGTGGTTGGTTCGCCCCCCCAGCATACGCGACCGGAACCAGTCAAACTGCGTTCCAGCAGCCCTGGTATAAGGTTCCCCATCGATATCCCAGCCTCCATACGCCGCGTCAAATTCCCCAAAAGGCCGGTAAGTACCCCGCCCCCGTCTTGGAGAATCATAAGACCATTTGAACATATCGCCTTTCGCCGAATCGAAATCGGGACCAGCTTCCAGGACCAGCACCTCAAGGCCGGCTTCCGCCAACACCTTTGCCGCCATTCCACCGCCAGCCCCCGAGCCAACGATACACGCATCAAATACCTTC
>DATCYD010000201.1:0-4065 GCA_036570465.1 Anseongella sp. | reverse complement strand
GCCTTGCTTGTACTGGGTATCGGACTTTCTTTAGGCGGGCCTACTGGTTATGCTATCAATCCCGCCCGTGACCTCGGACCAAGGATAGCCCATGCACTGCTGCCCATTCGAGGGAAGCGTGACAGCGACTGGGGGTATGCCTTTGTACCCGTCCTTGGGCCCATGATCGGAGCTGCGGTGGCCGCCGGCCTTTACTCGTTATTGGGCTAGAAAGGTGGAGACAAACAAATCCTGAGACATAAGTTGTTCCTTAAACCAGCAAATGAGGCGGCGGACTGATACAAGTCCAGCCCCCATCCACTACAAGATTTTGTCCGGTGACGTGGCGTGCATGAGGGGATACCAGGAAAAGCGCCGATCGGGCGATGTCTTCGGGGGTGGCAGGGCGGCCCATAGGGGTGATCTCTGACAAAACCTTCTTGTAATTTGGATCTTCCTCTGTCCGTTCGGTCAGGGTGGCGCCCGGTGCCAGTGAATTAATCGTTATCCGGTAGGGCGAAAGCTCGATCACAAGAGTCTTAGCCATCAGTTCCAGGGCGGCTTTAGTCATTCCATAGGCGCTCAAATGTTCATGTGCCCGGTGCCCGGTCACTGACGACATCAACAGGATGCTGCCATGGGTTTCCCGGCTGCGCATTTCACGGGCAACCGCCTGGGCAAGAAAAAAACTGCCCTGAAGATTTAAATCCATGACCTTCCTGAATTTTTCCACGGTGTAATTGAAGAAATCACCAAACAAGGTAATACCCGCGTTGGCGATAAGGATATCTATTGCTCCGAAGCGGGAAACCGTTTCCCTGGTGAGCCCGGTGATAAATCCCGGGTCCGAAGCATCCCCGGGCACCGCCATGCAGCTTCCGGTAGCCCCCTCATTGATGATTCCGGCTGCTTTTTCGGCCAGGGGGGCATCAATATCATTCAATACTACGTTGGCTCCCTGCAAAGACAGCAACCGGCAGATCTCAAAGCCGATCCCTTGTCCTGCGCCGGTGACGATAGCAGTTTTTCCTGAAAACAATTGTTGTTCTATCATAAATCTAGCTTGACTTAGTGCGAATCCCGGCTAACCTTGCTGCCGGATCCTCCCCGGAGGAAATTCATATCTGCGCCCAAATGGGCTTGTTCTACATTTTCCTGGTATAACTTTACATACCCACGATCAAACGTAGGGTGATTGGGTTGCTGTACAGCACGACGCTTTTCCAGTTCATCTTCGCTTACTTTCAGGTGAAGGCTTCTGCCAGGGACATCCAGTTCAATCAAGTCTCCCTGCTGCACCAGGCCCAGCACACCGCCGGCCGCCGCTTCGGGAGATACATGCAGGATAACAGTGCCGAAGCCCGTCCCGCTCATTCTTCCGTCCGAAATCCGGACCATGTCAACAACCCCCTTTTCGAGTAATTTTTTAGGCATACCCATATTGCCTACTTCAGGCATTCCGGGATAACCTACAGGGCCTACATTCTTCAATACCAGAATGCTACCTTCTTCTACATCAAGTGTCGGATCATCTATACGAGCCTTGTATTCCTCGATATCTTCAAACACAACCGCTTTGCCTGTGTGCTGCATCAGCGACTCGCTGGCGGCGCTGGGTTTGATAACGGCTCCGTTCTCACAAAGGTTCCCTTTCAAAACCGCTATACCAGAATGAGGTTTAAAAGGCTTTTCCATTCCGCTGATCACATTTTCGTTGTAGCAGCAGGCGGTTTTCGCGTTCTCGTGAACAGTACTGCCATTGACGGTCAGGCAATCATGCAGCCGGCGGCCCAGAGCCTGCATGATCACCGGGACGCCTCCTGCGTAGTAAAAGTCTTCCATGAAATACTGGCCGGAAGGTTGCAGGTTGGCCAGCAACGGAATGTCAACTGAGAAACGATCAAAGTCATCCAGGGTTAGTTCCACACCCATGCGGCCGGCAATAGCCAGCAAATGCAGGACAAAATTCGTGGATCCGCCGATCGCTGCATTCACCCGGATAGAGTTTTCAAACGCTTCCCGGGTAAGCACATCTGAAGGTTTCAGGTCTTCTTTCACCATATCCACGATGCGCATGCCGGAAAGATGGGCTAGCACTTTCCGACGGGAATCGGCCGCCGGAATAGCAGCGTTAGAGGGAAGGGAAAGCCCCAGGGCTTCTACCATACAAGCCATGGTAGAGGCAGTGCCCATCACTGCACAGTGCCCCCGGCTCCGACACATGCAAGCTTCCGCCACCGAAAGCAACTCATCACTCATCTGACCCATGCGATTGGCCTCGCTGAACCGCCAGACATCACTTGTACCAATATCCTTTCCCTCGTATTTTCCGGTCAGCATAGGGCCACCTGATACAACAAGGGTGGGAATGTCCACGCTGCAGGCACCCATCACCAGGGAAGGGGTGGTTTTATCGCACCCGCATAACAATACCACCCCGTCAATGGGGTTGGCACGGATTGATTCTTCCACGTCCATGCTGGCCAGATTCCGGTACAGCATGGCGGTGGGTTTGATCAGGGTCTCACCCAATGACATGACGGGAAATTCCACCGGAAATCCGCCAGCCTCGTAAATACCGTTTTTGACTGACTGCGCCAGTTCCCTGAAATGGGCATTGCATGGGGTTAGCTCCGACCATGTATTGCAGATGCCGATTACCGGTTTACCTGCGAATTCATGACTGGGAATGCCCTGGTTTTTCATCCAGGCCCGGTATATAAATCCATCTTTTCCTTTTTTTCCAAACCATTGTTGGCTCCGGAGTTTCTGAGACATTTTCTGAGTGGCTTAATGCGTTAATAATTTCAATCACAGCGATGACAAGGCCGTATGCAGGTCGTTCTCCATCTCCCTGAACCGTTCCAGGATGCGGGTAACCATGGCATCGCTGAATAGATTGGGAAGCGCTTCAGGACCCGTTAAGAGTTCGGATTCGGGGATCTTGAAGGTTTGTTCCATATTGGATCGTTCTGCTTTAACGATATATTTCCCGTTCATATAAAAAACACTGATTTTGCAGTGAGGGTGGAGGATGTCGGCAATAATTCTCATCGTGCCCTAAATATAATTGATTTTGATGAATCAATGCATTATAATTGGACATTATGATATATCTGTTGCCGGGAATGGGGGCTGATCACCGATTGTTCTCCAGGCTGGATCTTCCAGGACTTAACCCAAAGGTGCTGCAATGGGTTCCACCGGGAGAAGGGGATAGTCTGGGGGATTATGCGAAAAAACTTCAGCCCCAGATTACCTCAACGGAGGATGCTGTTCTGCTGGGTGTCTCCCTGGGAGGTATGCTTGCTGTTGAACTGGCCAGGTTGGCTCGCTTCCGAAAGATCATTTTGATTTCCAGCGCAAAGACCTGCCTGGAGATACCATTTTATTTCAGGAAGGCGGGTAAGGCCGGTTGGCATCGCTGGATTACCGCAGACCGGCTGGTTCGTATGAGACAGAAAATATCTCCGCTGATGAACCGCCTGGGCGCCGAATACAGGCTCTTCAGTCAAATGGTCAGCGAGGTGGACCCGGACTTTATGAATTGGGGGCTGGATGCTGTACTTCGTTGGCGCAACCAGGAAGTGCCGTCTAATCTGGTGCATATCCACGGAACGGCTGATCTGCTGCTGCCTGCCCGTTATATTTCGGATTATATTCCGGTGAGAAGCGGCTCTCATTTGATGATATATCAGAAGTCACATGAACTAAACAAACTTATTCATGAAATTATCTGATGTATTTTACCAGCGGGAAGATGTGGTACAAATTAGCCGGGAACTGCTCGGTAAATATCTTTTTACCCGTCTTAACGGTGAGATCACCGGTGGGATGATTGTCGAAACAGAAGCCTATCACGGTCCCGAAGACCGGGCTTCGCATGCCTGGAAGGGCAGGTTCACCAACAGGACCCGTGTTATGTATGGGCAGGGTGGGATGGCCTATGTATATTTATGTTACGGGATTCATCACCTGTTCAATGTGGTAACTGCCGGGAATGGTGTGCCACATGCAGTACTTGTCCGGGCTATTGAACCAACCCTCGGCATTGAGCGGCAACTGGAACGGAGAAGGATGACCAGT
>DATCYD010000200.1:0-12469 GCA_036570465.1 Anseongella sp. | reverse complement strand
CATTCGCGGGCGCTTGCTGAAAGGGGCTGTCAAAGCAGAGTTCAACGCAAATGATTTGCTAAAACAGTTGGATAAAATCGGGGTAGAAATGGGCCGATCCGCTAGTAACATCAACCAACTGACTAGACATGCCAACATGCTGGCTGGCGGCGGCCTACTTGCTGAAAACGTTATGGTAGAATTCAATCCACTTTTTGCTGCCTATATCAAACGACAAAATGAACTGGAGAAGCTGCTTCGCCAGATGCTGCGCTTAATGAGTAAATAGCGGGATTCAAAAGACATGATCGTAAAATTTCTGTCAAAGTCTGAAAGCTTTGTGGGCGTTAACTATAATACCAACAAAGCTGAACAGGGTAAAGGGGAGCTGGTAGCGGTACAAAACTTTGGAGCCCTCCAGGGGATTGAAAACCTGAGACCTCAGGATTACATTAATTATTTAAAGGCCGTAAGCGCGCAGAATAAACGCATTAAATTTCCTCAGCTTCATATCGCCATTTCTTGTAAGGGCCGGGAAAAAGGTAGGGATGAACTGATAAAGATCGCAAAGGAATGGATGGGGGGAATGGGCTACGGCGACCAGCCGTATCTCCTGGTATTCCATACAGACACTGCCAATAACCATATCCATATTGTATCCACGCGGGTCGGCAGGGATGGCAAGAAAATCGATGATTCCTTTGAAAAGCTAAGAGCTTACCAAGTACTGAACCGGATCCTCGGCAAAGACGAAGGAAAACAAGCAGAAGAAGATATAAAGCAAACCCTGGGTTACCGGTTTTCTACCCGTGCGCAATTTATGTTGCTTCTGGAAAACCGGGGGTACGGCCTGCGCCTGAAGGACGATCGATACTTGGTCTGTAAATTCGGCAAGGAGCAAGGAGCGGTTGCTATCAGCAGGGTGGACGCCCGTATCGGGGAATATGAAAAAGACGAGGCCCGCGTCAAGCAGCTACGCGGTATTATTAGCAAATACCAAAGAGCTTTTGATACCTCCATTTATGAAAAGAAAGTCGTGCGTCCAGGGAACCGGGAAGGGAAAATAAGAGGGTATTCTTCTGAGCTGGCCGAGCATCTGCGCCAGAAATTTGGACTGGAAGCGATCTTTCATGCGAAAGAAGGCAAACCCCCTTACGGTTATACCCTCGTCGACCATGCTAAAAAGACAGCGTATAAAGGGGGAGAAATCATGAGCCTAAGCCGGTTTACAGGACCGGGTAATAATCAACCTTTAACCTCGTCGGCAGCGTCTGACGCCTTGTCAGCAATGCAAAAAAAGCAGGATGCTGGTAACGCAGCGATAACATTGCCTCAGCTGCCCGTCGCCGACGGTGCGGAATTCTCAGGAACGGGCGCCGGGGAGGAAGAAAGGGACCAGGGGCATTACCAACCGTGGGAACAAGACCCGGACAGCTTGCTGCCTTTCCTGACTGCCGGCATCGATATCGCCGATGACGTAGACGATGAGGCTATTCATGGCCGCAACAGGCGAAAAAAACGTAAAGCAAGAACCAATACCCGTTAAAACAAGAGCTTATGATCATTATGATCGGAAATCAAAAAGGAGGCGCCGGAAAAAGTACCTTGACGCTACTGATGGCCAATTATCTGGTTACAGTACGTAAACGCAGCGTAACGGTTCTGGATCTGGATTACCAGCAATCGCTTTCTTCTAAAGCCGAGAAAGCAAAAATTCTGGAAAATGAGCCTTTGTATGAAGTGCTGTCAGCAGGGCTTGAACATTTTCCCTCGCTGCTGGAACTGCTCAAGAAAGATCCCCGGCAGCTTGTGCTGGTGGACCTTCCGGGAAAGATGGACGATGACGCGCTTATACCGGTCTTCGAGGCAGCCGCCCTGGTCCTGTGCCCCTTCGCGTACGATGAGTTTTCCGTAGATTCCACCTTTCTGTTTTCCCTGGTGGTACGTAAGATCAATACAAAAGTTCCCATTGTGTACATTCCAAACCGGGTAAAAGGATCGGTAAAGTACGACACGAAAAGCGAAGTAGAATCAGCTCTCATGCAATTCGGCCAGGTAACAATTCCTCTATATGACCGGATAGACTTCCAGCGGGCAACTACTTTTCATATACCGTTAACCATTGCTCCCGTGATTATCCCCGTATTTGACGGCATCTACAGCCAGCACATACTTAAGAAGGGTGACGCATGAGCAGGATCAGAAGTCTGGCGGATGAGCTCCGGGAACGTATCCGGTCGGAAGAAAGGAGCCTGTCACCCGAAGGGGAGGAAAAAAAAGCTTCCGTTTTACCTTCCGCGAAAGGGACAACGGGCCAATCGGCGGAATCTATCCCGGGATTAGGACATATAAAAAGCGGTAAGGAACTGGAAACACTCATTGCAGCTATCCGGAAACATCGATTATCCGGCAAGGAAAAGCTGCTGCTTCGGCTGGATGCTTCAACAGTTTTCCTGCTCAAGCAGATCAAAATTGCCGCAGGCATTGATATGACGCAGTTTGTCTCCTTTTGTCTCAATGATTTTCTCAGGCGTCATCCCGCACTGAAAAAATACATTAAAAACTCCCTAAAAAATCTTGACTTATGACCTGGACGCAATTTCTCACAGCTATTGCTGTTGTATACGCCATCTACTATGCCCTGAACCTGCTGTCAGATATCCTGAAAAGCTGGAAATCCGGCGGTGAAAATTCAGACACTGAAGAGCTGTTTTTCAGGGAAGATGTAAAACCGGAACTGGTTGCCCCCAACGAGGAGTCGTTTGATGAAACGCCACAGGATTCGGGCCCGAGGCCCGTCCAAGGGCCGCTTATTCAGTCAACAGGGGGAGTGAGCATCAAACAACTTTTCGCATTGGCTAGAAACGACTTAATCGAATATACTAAAGCGATTCCCTACTGACAGACGGTTTAAAATCGTTTTAAGAAGTCGGCGGCCGTAATGATCGGAATATTTTTGAAAGGATGTAAAACCAGCAGGTCTTTATCTCCGGTAATGATACAAGAAGCCCTACAGGATACCGCCAGTGTAAGATATTTGTCGTCCTTAGGGTCGCGGCTTGCTTGGATGGCTACCTGAGGTTCGGGCCATAACAGGAATTGCCTATCAAGTAAAGAAAGAAAGCCTATGCGATCTTCCAACGAAACGTATTTATCGAATCTAGGTCTGGTAAATACATCCTCCAACTCCTTGTTAATGTCACGGAAAGTAGCAATACGACCAATCTTTCTAGCCTTGTCAAAAGCAAGTGCATTCGTGTGACTGCCCACTATAAATGCACTGACTAATGTTTGACATCAAAGACAAATAATTTAGTCCTCTTCACTCAGTATTTTTTCGAGGATTTCTTGGGTAAGACCGTTTTCTGCTGCTTGAGTGCGCAGATTGTGTAATGCTTGCTCAAAATTGTCAATTTCGGCAAGTCGAATCTTTTCAGCCAACTGAGCCTCCATATCCTTTTCAAACTGCTGTCTAAGTGAGGCAGGCACTTTACGCCAAGCCTGCGCTAAACTGCTATCCACTTCTATTACAATTCTTTCCATGATACTAACTCATTGTTTAATACAAAAATACGAAAAATGCCCTTAAAAATATCAATCACGAATAAATGACCTTTGTACCAGCATTAAAAATAGCTTTAACCGGCTTTTTGTATGTTATAACTCTTCTCACCATTGCCCAACCAGGAATAGATGAGTTCGCCGAGGTAGAAACCCAGATTAACAAATGGTATTATAATCTTTCGGATTTGGTGTTGGCCATTGGCGGAATTTGCGGTCTGCTTGGCGGGGCCCGGATCTACGCCAACTGGCAGGCGGGAAAACCGCGAATAGACCTTGAGGTCAGCGGCTGGTTTTTCGCATGCCTGTTTCTAAGCCTTACAGGAGCAGCGGTGCGCCTACTATTTGGCCTAAGCTGACCCTGCTCACCTAATTTTATTACCGGAAACCGGCTGACCCTCCCGGGGGGAAGTTTTCATCGAACCAGCCGGTCGCCCGCTGTCATGGATCCTCTTCCATGCCTCTTCCTATTGCTATTTCTCACTCTAAAAATTTCATTGAATAAAAAACAACGTATCCTGTTAATTGCTGGAGCATTCCTTCTTGGAATGAGCAGCAAGAGTTTTGCCCAGGGAAGTGCAGGCATTGATGCCGCAACCTCTTCCCTGACTGCCTATGTTGACCCGGTTTCCACACTGATCCTTGCAATCGGCGCGGTGGTGGGTTTAATCGGAGGTGTCCGCGTCTACATCAAGTGGAACAGCGGTGATAATGACATTAACAAAGAGTTGATGTCCTGGGGCGGTTCCTGCCTCTTCCTGGTCCTGGTCTCAGTGGTTATCCGCGCATTTTTCGGCGTATGACGATGCGGAAATACCCTGTGTATAAGGGATTGCAGCGACCGCTCATCTATCGCGGGTTTAAAGGCAAATTCATCTTCTACGGTTTAGGATCGCTGGTACTGGGTATTGTTGCCGGTGGATTACTGGGGTCCCTCACCAATATGTACCTGGGCGGCGTTCTGATGATTTCCTGTATCAGCGGGGGGCTGCTGCTGACGGCCAACCTTCAGAAAAGAGGGTTGCACTCTAAAACCCGGCACGCCGGCGTATTTATCCATCCTGTAAAACTTCGACTACCCGATGCCAAAAAGGAAAACGGTTTTTGACGTGCCTTATGCCGGAATAGACACCGTGGAGGGCCTTTCAATTTTATATGGCCAGCGCGGGGATTACTCGGTCATTTTTCAAATCAATAACCCGGTAACCCGGTATGCCGCTGATCCGAATGCGTATCTGGGATACCATGGCCTTTTGCTAAACCTCGTCAAGATCGTCGGGGAGGGGCACATCCTGCAAAAGACCGATGTGTTCCACCGCCAGAAATACCTACCCGTGGGAACAACTGAATTCCTGCAGGAGAAATACCAGCAGCATTTCGCCGGCAGGGAATATACCGCTGTCAGTACGTACCTGACCCTTACTAAACAGGTAAAAAAAAGCGCGTTTTACACCTTCGATGCAAAGGCCCTCCATGATTTCAGGCAGCTCACCAGCAAAGCGCGCGACCTGCTTGCAGGTGCCGGACTTCAGCCTCGGCTGTTATCTGAAGGGGAGATCGGGCGGCTGGTATCGCAGGTATTGTCCATGGAATTCAGCCAGGGGGCCGTTTGTCTGGACAACATTCGTTCGGGCAACAAGGAGATCCGGATCGGCGCGCGCGCCGTGCGCAGCATCAGTTTGATAGATATCGATGTCATTGAATTGCCCCAGGCGCTGGGTGTTTACGCGGAGAGGAATGATAAAGACAGCCTCCGTGGTTTTCCGGCCGATAACATGGACTTCCTCTACTGGGTGCCGGGTTATGATACGATTGTTTATAACCAGCTTATCGAGATTCCTGCTCAGCAGGGAACCCTCATGAAGCTGGAGCAGAAAAGAAAGCGCCATTCGACCGTGCCCGATGCCGCTAACCAGCTCTGCGTGGAAGACATCGACTGCCTGCTCGAGGATGTGGCCAGGGAAAACCAGCTGCTGGTCAATGCCCACTTCAATATCCTTGTGGGAGCCGATGATACCAAGATTGACAAAGCAGCGAATTTTATTGAAGCGGCCTTGTTTCAGCGTGGAATCGTGCCATCACGTAATGCCTACAATCAACTGGAACTGTTTCGATCGGCCCTTCCTGGCAACGGGATCGAGCTGAAAAAATACGATTGGTTCCTCACTACGTCCGATGCGGCGCTATGTCTTTGGTTCAAGGAATCCCTGGCGGGAGACGAGCAATCCGATTTTCTAATCCGCTTCACTGACCGGGAAGGATTACCCGTCGCCATTGATCCTTCGGACCTGCCCATGAGAACCGGAAGGATCAACTCAAGAAACCGCTTCGTGCTCGGCCCCAGCGGTTCTGGTAAGTCTTTTTGCATGAATGCGCTGGTAGAACAATACTGCCTGCACAACATGGACGTGGTGATTGTCGATACCGGGGACAGCTATTCGGGCTTATGTGCTTATTACCAGGGAAAGTACATCACTTACACGGAAAAGAATCCGATCACCATGAATCCCTTCGCCATGGAGCGGAAGGAGTTCAACCTGGAAAAGAAGGATTTTTTGAAAACCCTGATTGCACTGCTATGGAAAGGTGTGGATGGGCAGCTGTCCCAAGTTGAAGATACGGTCATCTCTAGTGTCCTTTCTTCCTACTACTATGAGTTCTTCTGGCTGGACGAGGGCCCCAAAAACCCTGATCGTCCCCAGGAACTTAAATTCGACACCTTCTACCTGTATTCAATCGGTAAGATAAGGGAAATCAAAAAGCGGGAACGCATTCCGTTCGATCTGGACGAGTATCGTTACGTGCTGAAGAAGTTCTGCAGCGGCGGGGAGTTTGGGACTATCCTCAATGAAGCTTCCGACCGGTCCCTGTTTTCAGAGAAATTCATCGTCTTTGAGATCGATTCGATCAAGGAAAATAAGACCCTGCTGGCCATTGTGACGCTGTCGGTTATGGACGTATTTATCCAGAAGATGCGACACAGGCAAGACCGGCGTAAAGCACTGATCATTGAGGAAGCCTGGAAAGCGATTACATCTCCCATAATGGCAGGATACATTCTGTACCTGTACAAGACGGTAAGAAAATTCTGGGGAGAGGCCATCGTCGTGACGCAGGAATTATCGGATATCCTGAACAACGCCATTGTCAAAGATAGCATTATCAGCAATTCCGATACCGTCATCCTGCTTGATCAGTCAAAATTCCAGGATAATTACGATGCGATCGCAAAACTGCTCTCCATTAACGAGGTAGAACGTAAGAAGATCTTCACGATCAACAACCTTGACAATAAAGAGGGTCGCGGACGTTTTAAAGAAGTTTATATCCGGCGGGGAAGCACAGGGGAAGTATACGGCGTAGAGGTATCGCTATACCAGTATTTGACCTATACGACCGAGAAACCGGAAAAACGAGCAGTCGAAGCCTATACTGCGCATTATGACTCTTACCGGGCGGGGCTGGAAGCTTTCGTAGCGGACATGGAAACAAGCGGCTTGTCCTTAGCTCAATTTGTGGCGGAAGTCAATGCCCAGGGAGTGAGCGTTATGCGGCGAAATGGATGAATGTGTCAGGACGAGTGACGCGCCGCCTGGCTTTCCTTCACGATTTCTGCCAGCGTCGGTTTTTTCCCAGGTTTGATGGAATGATTTATTTCCTTGGCCAGGGCTATAGCGTTACTTTTAAGGCGAAGCTTACTCATTAATCCACCGATTAAGATCTTCTTCGGTAATATTTTTCTCCTTGATAGCCTTTTGAATGTTTTTTTGAACCTTTCCGAAGAAATATTGAGCCAATAAGCGCTTAATAGCTAATAAGTCTTCTTCTTTCGGCTGGAATGAATAAACTTTTAGCAACTCCAGTTGCAAGGAACTAAGCTTTTGAGATTCCATATCATTCCTTGTTTCTGCAAAGATAGCTGTTTTTGCGTAGGCATCGGTTTTAAAAGGCCGGTCCGCCTACCCGATATCCAACTCACCTATTTAACTATAAAAGATCATGTTAAGAACCCTTGTTTTTGTAGCTGGCATCCTTTTCAACTCCTTTTCGCTCGATGCCCAGATTTACATTGATCCCGCCGTCGCCGGAGCCACTGCTGCCCATGCCGGCATCATCAATCGCCAGTTAAATGAAACCAATGATAACCTCACGTTGATCCAGCGGGGACAGCTGGCCGTGACCGGACAGCTACTGATCGTAAATGACCTGCAAAGCAAGCTCTATAAGGGCTTAAGTGAAGTCTCTGGCGCCTTGCGATCACTGCTGGCGGTAAAGGACATTGCGGCTATTTCCCTGGATATTGTATATAACCTGGAGAAAGTCATCCACCTTGCACGCGACAATCCGGCGCTGCTGCTTTTTGCAGAAGAAGATGCCAGGGAATTCCGCAGGCGGGCACTGAAGCTGTCGGCCGATGTCAGCGCCTTTGTGCTGAAAGGGGGCCGTGACAACCTGATGAATTCGGGAGAACGGGCTAAGCTGCTTACTGGCATTAGAACCGAGCTTGCCATCCTGCGCGGGGTGACTTATGGCATGTACCGAAGCATGTTCTGGGCTAAGCAGCGGGGCTTTCTGCGCTCCCTGAACCCTTATGCCGGCTTTGTTAATATCGATAGGCAGATTGCCGATGATATTATTAGAACCTCCAAACTCGTCAAGCAATGAGAATTCTTCTATTAGTGGCTGTAATCCTGGCCGGGACCAGTACCGAGGCTTTATGCCAACTTAACGTGGCACTGCTCCACCAGCTTGTGGAACATAGCAAGTCCGAATACAGCCGTCAGCAGACGGCACGCAGCAAGCAGGCCCTGGTAACCGCCAGTGAGCGGGTGAACCGCTCGGAAATGGGTAAACTGAAACAGCGCTACGGCGAGCTGCAACACCGGTTTCAAACCCTGGGGCTGGTCATAGAAGGAATGCAGGTAGGGCTTGAGGCGGCGCCTATAATCGAAGATATTATCGATCAGCAGGAGCGGGTCGTTCGTCTGGCGGGTAAAGATCCCAGCCTGGCGCTTCTTGCGATAAATACCCAGCGGAGTTTAGCACGTCGCGCGCGGCAGCTCGGGCGCTACCTGGCAGGTTTGCTGGTTTGTATCGGAGATATCAACCAGATGAAAGCCAGCGATCGAAAGGTACTTTCCCATCATGTCATTACCGAACTACGGCAGATAGCCGGCATCTTACGGGGTCTTGCTGCGACAATGCAGCATTTCAGCGATAAGCCGCTTGCCGTCGAAGTAGACCCTTTCAGCGGATTTGTGAACCGGGACAAAAAATTGGTGGAACATATTCTATGGAAAATAAAAGAAACAAGGCCATGAAGCTATTTCTTATCCAGCTGGTTTTCATTCCAGCGTTCTTTCATGCCGCCAGTGCGCAGCAGGTGGTCTTTGACCGGCGTCACCTGAATATTGTAAACGAAAACGGAGCTGTGAGGCTAGCGGCTGAAAATATGCACAATGGCTACCTGAAAGTCGTTAATGATCGGTTAGATGATATCCGCCTCAACCTTACAGCCCTTGTTACCGTTCGGCACATGGTCCTTCGTTCGCTCGCTGAAGTGGACCAGGCGCTAAAAAGCGGAAGGGCCGTTTTGAATATCTCCCGGATATTGGAAGATGTTTTCTACCATAATAATCAAATACTGGAGCTGGCACGGCGGGAACCCTGGCTGCTGCTGTTTGCGGAAGATGCGGCCCGCCAGCTAAAGGGGCGAGGTGTTAACCTGGCAGGCGATGTGTCGGCCTTTGTGCTGAAGGAAGGAAGAAATGTGCTAATGGACTTTGAGAAAAGGGATTTTCTGCTGAAGAAGATTACCCTTGAACTAAAAGTCATCCGCGCACTTGCCTACAGCCTCTATCGATCCATGTACTGGGCCAACATGAACGGCGTTCTCCAGGCAGCCAATCCCTACCGGGATTTCATGAACCGGGATCAGAAACTGGCAGAAGGCATCCTTCGTGATTACAGGCAATTAAAAGAATAATCCATGCGAATACTACTAATCATATTATTTCATCACTTGGTGTTACTTTATCTGCCCGCTTTTGCTCAACGGCCTATTTATGACAAGCACATCGTTCATCAGCAGGAGCGAATGGTGTATAAAGGGTGGGACCGGGATAAGTTCACTCCTAAAAAGGGATTTCTTGGGCTAAATCCCGCGTACTGGCTTACCTGGGCCTGGCACCCCGATTACCCGGACAAAGACCGTCGTCCGCTCGGCCCTTCCGGAATGCAGACGCACCGCTTAGCGCTGGTCCTTGCCATGCAGCAAGCAACCCGTTACTACAAGCTGCATACCGATACCCTTGCCCGCGTTGCCCGTTCGGAAATGGTCCATTACTCTGCGCTGACCTCGGGAGCCGATCCCCTATGGCTGCTGTATTACCGGAAGGAACTACAAGGTCTTTTAGATGGGGACACGGTACCCGGGGAAATGAAAGAAAACATCCGGGAATACCTGACCGGCACGGGAATTTATCAATGGTACCGGGAGGAAAGGCTGAGCCTGAAGGAGCGGCTGGAAGCAGCCCGTAACGCGACGATGGGGAGGGGCAGCAGAATTCTCACGTATCACCGGCTGCTTAAAGAGTACCGGGACCTTGATGCCATCTGGGAATCGGCCAAGCGGAACGCGGCTCACTATCTTGCCCTTACTCGACACAAGGAGCGGATGCAACGACGCGTTGCTACCGGAACGGATTTCACGGCCGGCCGAACCGATATTGAGATTGCCGATGACGTTCTTGCCGGGAGCAAACTTTAAGGGGAGCTTATGGAACTATTGAATCATATAACCGGCGCGGCCGGTTTTTTTGTGCAGGAAACTCCGGTGGACGTTCCCCAGTCATTTAAGAATACGTTTAATTTCCTGCAGGGCAACGGCGTGTATGAAGAAGGAGTCATGCACTTCCTGAAGGGAATGAAAGATACCGTTTGGACGCATTACGACACGTTTATCTATGATGCCCAGGCATTATCGGCCATTTTTATGCTGATATTCTTCGCTATAAAATCCTACGAGCTGATCGCAGGAGATAAAAAACTGGAGATCATGCCCCTGCTGAGACCCTTTGGGCTGGTGATGATCATTCTTTGGTGGGGAATTTTTACGAAAGTAGTCGCTTATCCGGGGGAGATGGTGGCCAACGAGACCGAAGCCATGTTCGATGGTAGCCAGCATGTCGTCAATGATCTCCGGTTGCAGCGAGCAAAGCTGATGGTGGAGGTAGCTGATCAGCTGATGACCATTCAGGCTGAAACGGAAATTGCCGAAAAGGAGGCCGATACCTGGTACGGACGATCGTGGGAATCGGTCAAATCAACCGTTAAGGAGGGCTTTGCCAGCATTTGGAATCCCATCGTGGAACTGCGAAACCGCATGCAGGTAAGTCTCCAGCTGCTGGCAACGGCGATAATGGAAACCCTTGCCGTTTGGATACTGCGGATCTGCGTATACATCATTTTCATTGTTCAAGTCATTTATTCTACCGTGCTGATTATCCTCGGACCATTTTCGGTGGCCATGAGCATACTGCCCGCTTTCCGTGACTCTTTCAGTACCTGGATTGCCCGTTTTATTTCGGTGAACCTTTATGCCGGGATTGCCTACCTGGTTATGTACGTGGGCTCCTTGTTCCAGCGGTATGCCTTGGAAGCGGAGATTACCCGTTATCAGCAACTGCTCGAGGCTTCGGGAGATAATTTTGAAAAGCTGGCCTGGTTCGCCGGCAACGGCCTGCTCAGCTTCGGCATTGTCATCGTAGTCTTTGTGATCAGCGGCCTGGCGATGCTGACCGTCCCATCCATCAGTACATGGATTGTTTCTACCAGCGGGGTTACCTCGGCTGCGTCCACCATGGGCAGAAACGCATCGGGATGGGCGCGCACGGCGATGCGCGTTGTCACTAAGAAATAAGTGACAGGCCACTTACCGGTTTCATATATCCATTCACCTTTTCAACTTGATCATTAAGAATATCGAAACCAAGGTACGTCTTGCGACCTTTATTGCCGGTGGCAGCTTCCTGACCTCAATCGTCATCGCGCTGCTGGTATCCTTTTTTGCATTCAAACAGGTAAAAAATGCCCGAAGGCATATCTATGTAATGGATGCAAGCTATGTGCCGCTGGTAGCAAGACAAACCGATTTGCGAATGAACCGTCCCGTTGAATATCGGGCGCATGTCAACTTATTTCATACATTGTTCTTTTCGCTTACGCCGGACGATGAATTCATCGAGCAGCAGTTGAGGCGCGCGATGTACCTCATCGATGAGAGTGGAGCACTCCAATACAACAATTTGAAGGAAAAGGGATATTTTAACTCCATTCTTTCCTCCAGTGCGGTGCTGACCCTGCAAACCGATTCCATTGTAGTAGATCCGGTAAGGAAATATTTTCGTTACTACGGCAAGCAGAAGATCGACCGGCGCAGCTCAACGATCATCCGTTCGCTCGTCACCGAAGGGTATCTGAAAGACCTGCCTATCCGTTCGGAGAACAATCCACATGCGGTGCTTATCACGCATTGGAAAACCCTTGAAAACAACGATCTGTCCCATGTGCCCAAGAATGCATTCTGAATCCGGCAGGGGAGGAGCGAAGAACCGGCAGGGGAATGTTCGCCGGAAATTGCCCACAACCGTCTCCCGCATCGGCAAAGACGCCGTGCATTTTCTGCAAAAATCCCCCCGTCTGTGTTATTGCGCGATGTTATGCTGCATCGTTATCTCCGCGATACTTGCATTTTCTGTGATGCGTCCGGAACGGAAAAGCGTTCAGGGACCCATATCACCCCTTAAAGGGGAACTATCTGATGGCATCACCCAATTCCTTCACACAGCTTCCTCCTTTAACGAAGTCCTGGCGCTGCAGCGGCAGATTGATAGCTTGCTAAGAAAAGACAGGCTGAACGGGACTGATA
>DATCYD010000199.1:0-3934 GCA_036570465.1 Anseongella sp. | reverse complement strand
CGGGCAGCTGTTTGCGGACAGGGACATGCCCCCCTTCAACCGATCTACAGTAGATGGGGTTGCCATTGATTTCGGGGCTTATGAGGCAGGACAGCGTATCTTTGAAATAACGGCTACTCAAGCAGCCGGAATGTCCCCAATACCCATTGCGGGGAAAGGGTGCTGTATTGAAATAATGACCGGAGCGGCCTTGCATCATTCAGCAGATACTGTTATCCGCTATGAAGACATTGAGATCAATGACAAAACCGTTACGCTAATGGATGTTGTGGTCAAAAGGGGGCAAAACGTTCATCTCCGGGGAAAAGACAGAAAGGAAGGGGAGGTGATCGTGGACTCAAACAGGGTTATCACACCTCCTGTCATGGGTTTGGCGGCGTCAATTGGTAAATTGGAATTGCTGGTTAAAAGGCTTCCCCGGGTGATCATCGTCACAACCGGTGATGAAATGGTGCGTGCGGAAGCCGAGCCGGCGCCTTATCAGCTGCGACGCTCTAATGGCATCGTCCTCAAGGCAGGTTTGGTGCGGTATGCAATTCAGGCGGATTTGGTGCACTTAAAGGATGATTACGGGGTGATGAAAAATGACCTTGAACGCTGCCTTCGGGACTACGATGTGCTGCTCATGAGCGGGGGTGTTTCAAAAGGGAAATTTGACCATGTCCCTGCAGTGCTCACGGAGCTTAAGGCGGAACAGTTATTCCATAAGATAAGGCAAAGACCAGGAAAGCCATTTTGGTTTGGCAAACACAGGGACAATACATTGATTTTTGCTTTTCCGGGGAATCCGGTTTCCACATTCATGTGCTTTTGTCGTTATTTTATCCCATGGCTGGAGGCTTCCCTGGGAATAGCTCGTTCACCGGAATATGCTGTGCTTCAGCGCGATGTGTATTTTGATCCTCCGGTTCAATACTTTCAGCAAGTAGAACTGAGCTGCCGTGAAAACGGGCAATGGCAGGCAAACCCTGTGGAAGGAAACGGATCCGGTGATTTTTCACAGTTAACTTCCACAGATGCTTTCATGGAATTTCCTTTAGAAAGGAATGAATTCAAAAAAGGTGAAGCATACCGAATATGGAGATATAATAGCATCTGCTCCTATATATGAAATTCCACAGTCGATAAAAGAAAGTGTGATAAACAAAGGTAATCACTCATAAGAATAATTGATTTCCTTCTTTGATTTAATTATACTTTATTTGGTAGAAGAGACGGTTTTGAGTTCCCCTAAACTAATAACCTTAAACCATGAATCGACTGTTAAGAACAAGATCGTATTATCTAATAGCGTTTCACATTTTGTTGCTGTCGGGCAGTGCCATTGCTCAGGAAATAGAGGTGAGCGGTATCGTCAGCGATGTACATGAAGTCCCTATCCCGGGAGTTACGGTATCGGTAGCTGGTAAAGAGGCATTAACTGCCACGGAGAACGATGGCAGCTATTCTGTCGTTGTACCGGATGGATCTGTCCTGGTTTTTTCCTCCGTCGGCTATAAAACACAGGAAATCGAGGTGGGCAATCAGAGAACCATTAACGTGATGCTTGCCGAAGACCTGGCCTCATTGGACGAAGTCGTGGTCATCGGCTACGGTACCCGGAAGCGGGTTAATGTTGTCGGGGCCGTGACTTCTGTGAGCGGTGAAAAAATTTCGTCTATTCCTGCCTCGGACGTTACCAATGCTCTTTCAGGACGATTGCCCGGAGCGGCCATACGTCAACCCAGCGGAGAACCCGGGCAAAACGATGCTAATATCAGGGTGCGCGGACGAACCACCCTGGGTGACAGGACTGGTCCGCTGGTGGTCATAGACGGTGTTCCCGGCCGCATACTGAGTGAAGTGGATCCGGTGGACATTGAAAGCATTTCGGTTTTGAAGGATGCTTCGGCTGCTATTTACGGAACCCAGGCCGCCAACGGGGTTATTTTGGTGACCACCAAGAAGGGAAACCGGGGGGGAAAGCCCCGGCTAAACTACCAGTTTTACCAGGGATTTATGACCCCGACCCGCCTTCCTAAGGTGCTGAATGCAGGCGATTATGCGACCATGTTAAGCGAGTATCAGGATTATGAAGGGATGCCCCGCACCTTTACGGACGAGGACATTGGCTTGTTTTACAGTGGAGCGGACCCCTGGGAACATCCGGATACCGACTGGATGAGCGACCTGGTAGCCGACTGGACCACAACGAGTAAACATAATGTATCGCTCGACGGCGGATCCAACGGGATGTATTATTACCTCTCATTGGGTTACCGGAATGAGGAAGCAATCTACAGACAGGAATCCAGCCGATACCGGCAGTACAATATGAGGGCCAAATTGGATATCCCGGTTACCGACTGGCTGAAGGTTGGCGCTGATTATGCAGGATACATCCCCAGCCGGCTCTACCCGACCAATTCCGCAGCGGATATTTACGGGCAATCAACCAGACTGATGCCTACGCAATGGTCGTTTTGGCCCAGCGGGGAACCCGGACCCGACATAGAGCGTGGGGACAACCCGGTGGTAACCTCTACTTTCGAGGGCGGGTATAACGATAACAAACAGTATAAAAATGAGATGACCTTCAGGTTGGGCATTGATCCTCCGATGATCAAAGGCCTGTCCATTAACGGATTTTTCTCCTATGACCTTTATAATCGTTACCAAAAGATCTTCAGAAAGCCATGGACGCTTTATTTTCCGAACTGGGATTCAGCCGAACGAGATGCGAACGGGTTTATTACCAGCATGGAGGTGGTTCCAACACTACGTGGTTACAGTGCTCCGGAGCTTCAGGAGAACCATGACCGGTATATCCGCCAGCTCTATAACGCCAGCTTTACCTATGCGAGAGAGTTCAATGACCATTCATTCTCTTTCTTTGGCGCTTATGAGCAGTTACAGGAAAACTCAAATAACTTCAGTGCCTTCCGGAAGTACTATATTTCCGATATCGTCCAAACGATCAACGCAGGTTCCGACACAGAGAAGGATAATTCAGGGGCAATGAGCATTTATGCCCGTAAATCCTGGATCGCCCGGCTGAACTATAGCTATCGCGATAAATATTTAGTAGAGCTATTGTTACGCCGGGATGGCTCATTAAAATTTCCGCCTCAAAGCCGCTGGGGAAATTTCCCCGCTGTTCTACTAGGCTGGCAGGCCTCGGAAGAGCCCTTCTGGAAAGAAACCCTTGGCTTTTTCAATTATTTCAAATTAAGGGCCACCTATGGTAAAATGGGGATGGACCCCGGGGCAGCGTTCCAGTATATGAATAAGTATAACCTGGCGTCGGGCCTGGCCATGGGGAGCAGCAAAGATATCGAGATCGTGGTCCGGCAAGCGGGGGTAGCCAACCCGTTTATTACCTGGGAAAAGCAAACGACCTACAACGTTGGCTTCGATTCATATTTGTTTAACGACAAATTCCATTTGAACACGGAGTTCTTCTATAATAAGCGGTCTGATATTCTCGCGCCAAGGAACGCCTCGGTGCCGGATTATACAGGACTGCAGCTTCCGGATGAAAATATTGCGGAAGTGGATAACCGCGGATTCGAGATTGATCTGGGTTACCATCAACAGGTCAGTCAGCATTTCCGGATCGACGTCGGCGGGAATTTAAGCTGGAGCCGGAACAAAGTTATTTTGACCGATGGGCCTGAGCGTGCCGTTCCCTGGCAGCAACGGACTGGCCATTCATTCGGGGCTGTTTTACTATACAATGCGATCGGCGTATTTGCAGACGATGCAGCGCTTGAAGCGTATCCGTCATGGAAGGGAGCGAAACCCGGAGACCTTATCTTTGAAGACGTCAGCGGCGATGGTAAGATCAACAGCGACGACCGGATACTGCTTGACCGGGCCGATGCACCGGAATTATTTTACGGAGTATCCCTGGATTTACGGTATAAGAATTGGTCCTTGTCGCTGCTGGCCCAGG
>DATCYD010000198.1:0-19866 GCA_036570465.1 Anseongella sp. | reverse complement strand
CTCCGGCAAACGCCTTTTCTTCCGGGGTTTTCACCCGTCCGGTAACGGTGACCGCCTCCAGCAGTTCACTCCCTTCAGGCAACACCAGCGAGGGCATTGTTTCAGGCGCTACCGGTGGTGCAGGCGGAAGCGCGGGAGGTGTTTTCTCATACCGGGGCTGCGACAATGTCGCTTTCAGCTCCCTGAATCCCGAACGTCCTTTGGCGCTGGTGGCATTAATCATGACCCGGCTCGAATCAAGTAAAAATGCTTTCGGCAACACGAATGTACCCGAACTATCCACATCAAGCAATGTCATAATGCCGTTTATGGGCGAATAGAGTGACACCTGACTGTTATCCATTTCTTTCCTTGAGATGGAATTCACCACTTCTCCGGTAATGGTAAAACCCTGTTCAAACTCGTGGACAGGCGCCGGACGGCCTTTGGCTATTTTTTCCCAGTCATACGCTCTCCACCCCTGGGTCAGCAACAGGTAATCCAACGCGCGCAGTCGTTCAAAGTCTTCATTTTCAAAATACCAGGCAGGATTCTCCACATAACCCTGAAGATCTGATTCAAGCAATAGCGCTGTGTATATCGATGTTCCAAATGTTCCCTGCCGGGTTTCGCCCGGTAACAAGGAAATACTCATGTCCGCTTCCAGGGGCTGGCCGCTGTTATCCAGGGCCGTCAGGGAAACAGCCAGGGAATCTCCATCCAATTGCGACTGGATGTCCAGCTTCCCCATGACATCTTTTTGCTGGTTGAAGATCATCCGGCTGGCCACCGGCTGAAAATTCTCATCAAACAGCGTCACCTGATTGATGCCGTTCAAGAGCAATGACTTCTCCATATCGATCTTCAGCAAGGGCCGGCTAGTCCATTTAACGATCATCATTTGCGCCACTTTCCCCCGGTTATGCACCAACAGGTAAAATTGTTTTCCGTTCAATTCCGGGAGTGACTGCAGGTTGGTGCGAAGCAGGATGCTGGCCTTGTCCGGAAAAAACCACTGTGCGCTCACACTGATCCCCTCCTGCTGCGCGGATGGAAGATCCACCGTTTGTACATTCCCACCGGGAAGAAAAAAATTAGCCTTATACCGTTCACCAGGTTGTGGATTCAGCTGCAAACTGCTCATACCCAGCGGACCGGAAGCCAGTTGCATCAGCGTATCGCCATCACTATTCATGAGAAGGCCCTTCAGTTACTCCCCTTTCCCCTGCGGATTGACGATTTTGAAGGCCACAGAGTTAGGTATCCCTTCCAGCAGCGTTCCCCCTTCGGCAAAAAACTGAATATCATACGCTCCCGCCCGGGAACCACTGTTCGGTTTGGAAATGCCTCCCGAGACCTCAAAAGTATGCGTATAAAATGCATGCTGGTCCATGTTTCGCATCCAGTTGGTATAGGCGCGGAAGGTATAGGTGCCAGGCGCCAGAGAATCCGCCAGATGAAACATTCCCGATGCGCTTCCTTTTTCAGCGAAAAGCACTTGCTTGTCCACTTCTTTTCCAAAGGGGTCAAACAGTTCGGCATAGACGTTTTGAGCAAGATCGAAAGGCCGTTTGCCCCCCACATCCAGTAAATAAACCTTGAACCACACCCCTTCACCGGTCATGTAAGCGTTCTTGTTGAAATGCGTATAAATCCCTTCGGCGGGAAACTCAAAATACTTCGTATAGGGTGTCAGCAATTTTTGCTGGATCAGGCTGTCCTGTGAGATTTGTTGAGCCATCGCACTCCCTGCAAACAGACCAACGAGCATAATCGCTCCGAAAAAGAGAAAAGTACGTGTTTTTTTCATTTCTTTGGTTTAGTATCAGCCCCGTTAAATATAAATAAAAACCTGAAATAAATATGGGCAGCCGTCACAACATGGATGATGCCTCACCTGAAAAGGTACTTGAGTCATTGCTCCGGCCGCGGATCATTGAAGAAAAAATGCTGGTACTATTGCGCCAGGGCAGACTAGGTAAATGGTTTTCAGGAATGGGTCAGGAAGCCATCTCAGTGGGCGCTGCCATGGCCATGCCGAAAGACGAATACCTCCTCCCCTTGCATCGCAACCTGGGAGTCTTTACCACACGCGGAATTTCACTGGAAAGGTTGCTGCACCAGTTTCGGGGCGATATCAATGGCTTCACCAAAGGCCGCGACCGCTCTTTTCATTTCGGAAGCACAGAACACCATTTGGTTGGCATGATCTCACATCTGGGGCCCCAGCTTGCCATTGCCACCGGAATTGCCCTGTCGGAAAAACTCTCCGGCAGCCAAAAAGCCGTTCTCGTATTCACCGGCGAGGGAGCCACCAGCGAAGGCGATTTCCATGAATCGCTGAATCTGGCCTCTGTATGGGGCCTCCCGGTGATTTTCCTGGTCGAAAATAACGGCTATGCCCTTTCTACACCCATTGCCGAACAATATCATTGTGAACAACTGGTTTCCCGCGCCGCCGCCTATGGAATGGAAGCCACCCGGATAGACGGCAACCGCATCCTGGAAGTAATCCAAACAGTAAAAAAAGCGCGCCGGTATTGCATCAACGAGCAAAAACCCTATTTAATCGAATGCATGACCTTCCGGATGCGTGGTCATGAGGAAGCTTCCGGAACCAGTTACGTACCCAGTTCCCTGCTGGAAGAATGGGGCGCCCGGGACCCGATCGCTAATTATGTACAATTGCTGAAAGACGAAAAGCTCCTGAACGAGAAGGCACTCAACGATATCCGGAACCGAATCCGTAAAGAGGTGGACGATGTTGTCCGGAACGTATTTGCAGAAGCACCGGCTGTGCAGGTTTCACCGGAAACCGAACTGAACGATGTTTACGCTCCTGCCGGGCCACAAATCCCATTACCCGCCACGCCTACGATGCATTCAAGACGCTTTATTGATGCCATCTCCGATGGCCTCCGGCAAGCGATGCACCGGCACCCTAATCTGTTGCTGATGGGCCAGGACATAGCAGACTATGGCGGCGTTTTCAAGGTTACCGAAGGTTTTTTAGAAGAATTCGGGAAAGAACGCATCCGAAATACTCCCCTTTGTGAATCAGCCGTCATCGGCGCCGCCTTCGGACTTCAGATTGCCGGATACCAGTCTGTTGTTGAAATGCAATTTGCAGATTTTATCTCCATGGGCTTCAACCAGGTGGTTAATAATCTCGCCAAGTCCCACTACAGATGGGGCCAGCCTGCCGGCGTGGTCATCCGGATGCCTACGGGTGCAGGTACCGGAGCGGGACCGTTTCATTCTCAGTCCACCGAAGCCTGGTTTATCAAAACACCCGGCCTCAAGGTAGTTTATCCCGCATTCCCGGATGATGCCAAAGGATTACTGGCCGCCGCCGTGGAAGACCCCAATCCCGTTCTGTTTTTTGAGCACAAGCACCTGTACCGAACAACCCGCGGCGATGTCCCCGATGAATACTACACTACTCCTATCGGCAAAGCCAGGCTGGTCCGGGAAGGACAAGATGCTTCGATCATCACCTATGGCCTGGGCGTACATTGGGCACTGGACCTTCTGGAGCAGGAACATGACATATCGGTAGATCTGCTGGACCTCCGGAGCCTGCAGCCATGGGACCGGGACGCTGTGATCACCACCATAAAAAAGACCGGCAGAGCGCTTATTCTCCATGAAGACACCCTGACCGGCGGTTTCGGGGCCGAAATAGCCGCCTTCCTGTCAGAACACTGTTTCCGGCACCTGGACGCTCCCGTGGTCCGATGCTGCAGCCTGGACACCCCAGTCCCCATGAATCCCTGGCTGGAAGCCGCATTTCTGGCCCGTTTCCGCCTTTCCGACAGCCTGAAACAGCTGTTAGCGTGGTAACAAACAAATTCAAGCCATTTTGAAAGGCCCTTTGGCATCAAAATTGATTATTGTAGCCCGTTATGAAAAAGCTAATATTGTCAATATGTGCCGCAGGCGCATTGTTCGCTGCCAATAACGCAGCAGCACAGGTGGCTCCCGGCTTACGCCTGGGAAACATTGGTTTTGAAACAGGTTTCTCACTGGAAGACGGTTGGACCATTCCACTGGGCGCAACCTTTAAGTACGAAATGCCGTTGGGAAACCAGCTGCAAGGAACAGCAACAGCCGGTTATATCAGTGTCCAGGGTGACGAAATCGATGGATTAGAGCTACCCTCTGTTGATTATGTACCCCTGAAGGTCGGCGCAAAATATTACCCTTCAGGTAATTTTTACATCGATGGAGAAATTGGAGCAGGTATCGGCGTTTCCGACGGAAGCGATACCGAATTCCTCTGGGCGCCAGGTGTAGGATACCAGTTTCCGGTAGCAGACGACAAGTTCATCGACCTGTCCGCCCGCTTCGAGAACATTGGAAAATTCAGTAATCTCGGCATCCGTCTGGGTTATGCATTCAGTCTGTAAAAACAAACTATGTCTTAGAAAAACAATAATCAGGATAAAAGGAGCTGTTTCGAACGAGAACAGCTCCTTTTTTCGTTGTTTGGCACATTAATTGTCCTTTGAGCACTATGATGAAAAAGACACTTTTAACACTTCTTATCGCTATTACAGGCAGTATTTTCCTGGCCGGTCAAGCCCAGGCCCAGGACTACCGGAACGCCATCGGAGGCCGTTTCGGAACATCCAATGGATTAACATACAAACATTTTTTCAATTCAACGGGCGCGATGGATCTGATCCTGAACATCCGCGACCATGACCATCACGATCACTTTTATCTGGTGGGATTATACGAAGTACACAACCCCATCCCCAACGCTGGCGGCCTTAACTGGTACTACGGCGGAGGAGCTCACGTATTCTTTGTCGATCACGATCACGACGGCCCCAATGACGATGTGGATGGTGGCTTTGGAATTGACGGCGTACTGGGCCTGGACTACAAATTCAATGGCGCCCCAATCAACCTGAGTCTCGACTGGAAACCAGCTCTCAACATCGCACCGGACACCGATGGCGATATAGGTTGGTTTGGATTGTCGATCAGGTTTGCATGGTAAAAATTTTTATTGCGGGTCTTCGTTCCGAAGAGAGATTGTCGCGCGGGCGCTCCAATCTAAGTCGCTCTTTCCCGCAATAAAAATTTTTCAGGTTAGTCGTGCGGGCTTTCTGTTTTTATTCTGTCCTTAGTGATCTTACGGGGTTCATCAACGCGGCTTTGGCCGACTGGAAACTTATCGTAAGCAGAGCGAACATCCACCACTCGAGTTCAATACGGTAGGCGAATAATGACTCGTCCTCAGTCTCTCCTGGCGGGCATGGAGCGGTTATGCATCTGAAAAAGGTCCTTGGTATCAGTGGGATGTATTCGGAAATTTCTTCCTGGCAGAGCCGTGATCAGGGTGCGCAAATTGACCTGCTGATTGATCGGCGCGACCACGTGATCTCTGCGTTATTTAAGTAGGGACTGAATAATGGCTTCGATGGTAAGGCCCTCCGCTTCAGCTTTGTAATTACGTACAATGCGGTGGCGGAGTACCGGAAGGGCTACTGCCTGGACATCATCGATGTCGGGAGCAAACTTTCCGTGGATGGCGGCGTGGCATTTTGCGCCAAGCACCAGGTATTGTGAAGCCCTGGGGCCGGCGCCCCAGGTCAGGTAATTATTGACTTCGGGGCTGGCGAGAGCGGTGCCGGGTCTGGTTTTTCCAGCCAGTCTGACGGCATATTCCAGGACATTATCGGTGACCGGCACTGATCTCACCAGTTCCTGGAAAGCAATGATCTCTTCTCCGTTCAATATTTTTTCCAGGTCCTGGACCTTGTTGGCAGTGGTATTTTTGACCACCTGTACTTCTTGTTCAAAGGTGGGGTAATCGAGGAACACATTAAACATAAAACGGTCCAGCTGAGCTTCCGGAAGCGGATAGGTGCCTTCCTGCTCGATGGGGTTCTGGGTAGCCAGGACGAAAAAAGGGGCTTCCAGCAGGTTCTGCTTTCCACCTATCGTAACAGCACGCTCCTGCATGGCCTCTAACAGGGCGGCCTGGGTTTTGGGCGGTGTTCGGTTGATTTCATCGGCCAGAACAATATTGGCAAAAACAGGGCCTTTCACGAAACGGAAATGCCGGTCTTCGTCAAGAATCTCTGAGCCGGTAATGTCTGATGGCATCAAGTCAGGGGTGAACTGGATTCGGCTGAAACTTAAGTCCAGGACACGGGCAATGGTTTGAACCAGCAGGGTTTTGGCCAGGCCCGGAACGCCCACCAGCAGACAATGGCCGTTACAGAAAATGGCGATCATCACTGATTCAATGATGTCTTCCTGGCCTACGATCGTTTTGCCGATTTCCTTTTTTGCGCGGCTGCAGGCTTCGTGCAGGGCGGCAATGCCGGCTGTCCCTGAAAACTGGTCTGCCATTATTTATTTTTCAAATTGTGCCGATGCTTGCAGCCATGGTTGAATGACTTCGCAGCCCTGGTATGCCTCATCCACCCGGATGTATTGCTCCTTGATCTTTTCTTCGAACCATTCCTGAATCATTTTCTGTTGCTTGATGGACAGGGCTGCATTCCTCAGTCGTGGATAATCGGTTTCAAGGGAAGCCTGGTGGGGTTCGGCCTTGGATTTATAATACACGATCCGATATCCTTGTTCACGGCTTTGGGGGTTCACGTAGATCAGTGGTTTGCTGATCTGTCCCACCTCCATGGTGTCAATGATATTAAAAATGCCAGGGTCGCTGGTATAGTCGTTGATCTTGTCCAGAGGAATCATATTAAATCCGCCCCCGCCTCCGGAAGGGAACATGCCTCCGTTTCCCCGGGTGAGTTCATCGTCGGAATACTCGCCGGCTGCGGCTGTAAAACTGATGGAATCAATCAGTATCTTTTCTCGCAGTTCGGTCAGCAGTTTCCTGGCGCTATCCAGCTCTACATGTGAATATTCCGGTTTGATCAGGATGTGCCTCACGTGCACTTGTTCGCCCCGGCGTTCAATGCCTTGTATCAGGTGAAAGCCGTACTTGGTTTCTACAATGGGTGAAAGTTCTCCGGGTTTCAGCCGGAAGGCCGCCGCCTCAAATTCAGGATAAGTTTGCCCGCGATTTACAAATCCCAGATCCCCTCCGCTGCTGGCTGAGCCGGGATCGTCTGAGTGGACGATTGCCAGGCGCTCAAAGTCCTCGCCTGCCTGTATTTCGGCTCTTAGAGCGGCCAAACGTGTACGGGCCACCATTTTTTGTGCTTCGGTGACTTCAGGTAAAATTACGATCTGTCCTATTTCTACTTCTGTGTTAAAGATCTCCAGGCTATCCGGTGGTACGGAGTGGTAGTATTCCCTGATATCTGCAGGCGAAACGTCCAGTCCGGCGGTAATTTCCCGCTGCATCAGTTCCGCTTTTTTCCCATCAGCGATCTGTTCCCTGAAATCCTCTTTGATCTGTACCAGAGGTTTCTTGTAAAAAGCTTCCAGTTCCTCGATGGTACCGAAATAACTCCGGACAAATACTTGTATCCGGCGGTCCAGATCTTCTTCTACCATGGCCGAAAAACTCGGATTTTTTTCCGCCAGACTGTCAATCTCAGCCTGAGTGACCAGCATGCTCTGGTACAACAGTCCCTGCAGCAGTGTACATTTTTCTTCCTCATTTGGCGGATTATCGCGCAGGTAAAAGGCATACTGGTTCTCAATATCCGATTTCAGGATAATCTTATCGCCCACCACTGCTATAATTTCATCAATGGTGTTCTCCTGAGACCAGGCAGCCGTTCCCATCAATACTCCCGCCAGTAAAAGCAATATCTTATTCATTCTAAAAAGTTTCAAATTCATTATTCTGCAACGCTTCATCAAACACCTCTTTTTCCATCTCCGAAAGCAGGTCAAGCCTGCGCTGGTTAAGGATCAGGTGGCGGATGTTCTGCCTTTCCATGCTGTAGGGAGAAACACTGTCCTTTTTACGCAACTCCCTGAAAGCGATCAAAAATACGGTATTTTTGTTTTTTATTTCAAAAACTCTTCCCGGAGCAATGTTCTCCTCTCCGATCGTTTCAACCGGAAGAAAGGCAGCCATCTCCGTAAAACTATGCCAGGAGGTATCCGTCAGCGCATACTGGCTGGCATGCAGCAGAAAAAACCGGGTCAGCTCTCCGACTTCTTCCGGCGACGGATTAAGCAACTGTTTCTTCACCTCCAGCAATCCCGGAGCGTTTGCTCCCAGTTCGGCATAGGCCACCTGGTATATATTCCTTGAAAGCAGAAAGTTCTGCATGTGATCGTCGTAGTAAGCCCTGAGCTCCTCCTCTGTGATTGCGGTATCCAGTCGTTCATTGACAAGGGCTTGTTCGTAATGGTAGATCAGGAGGGAATTTCTGTAGTCGTCCACTTGTCGTTGCAATGCTGCCTCATTCACAGCAATATTCCGCTCCGCTTTGTTCAGGATTACTGCCTGCCTCACCCAATTATCAATATAGGACCGGATGATTTGCACACTATCGGCGCCCGTTACTTCATCCGGTACCACCCCTTCAATATCTGATGGATAGAGATATTTATCATACACCCGCGCCAAAGGAAGTTCTTCCCTGGCGGCAGATGAACAGGAAACCAGCAAGACAATAAGAATGCACGATATGAATTTATTGGTCACAAACAGCATTGGCTTAAGTATCCCATTTTATGGCGAAGTTAACAAAATAGTACTACTTTTGCAGAGATGGCCGGATTAACGATCACTACGAATCCCGCCGCGCTCTCCTTCCTTTTCACGGAAGCGCTGTACGCGCCGGCTGAAGCATTGAAAACGGTGCCTCCCGCGGAAACGGAAGCGCCGCTGATGGCTGAACCTGTGGCCAAAGAACGGGAAGAAGTCTTTGATTACCTCGGAGAGAACAGGCGATTTATACTGATACTGGTGAATTATCCGGATGAAACGTACTTGCCAACGGAAGAAAAAGACTACCTTGAAAAGATACTAGGCGCTGTACGGTTGAACCTGGAAGACGTGGCTTTACTGAATTACGCCCGTTACACCGACAGAAAATACGCCGAGCTAAAGGACTTCTTTGCATTCGGGACCCTGCTGCTTTTTGGAGTCTCCCCGCATGCGTTACAAGTTCCCGGCCCGGTGCTGCCGTATCACCTGGGGCTGGTAGAAGAGGTCCGGATCCTGGCAACAGACGGCACGGAGGTGTTCCGGCCCGACAATGAAAAGAAGAAACAGCTTTGGACTGAATTAAAACGAACCTTTGCATAAAAATCATGGCAGAGAAAAAATTGGTTTTTGCCACCAATAACCTCCACAAACTGGAGGAAGTCCGGGCCATCCTCGGCAAGGATTTCACCATATTCAGCCTGAAAGAAATTGGTTGTGATACTGATATCCCTGAAACCGGCGCCAGCTTTCAGGAAAATGCTTCTATCAAAGCCCGGTATGTCTATGATCGTTTTGGACTGGATTGCTTTGCCGATGACAGTGGATTGGAAGTAGAAGCGCTCGGCGGCATCCCCGGAATCCATTCGGCGCGCTACTCCGGCGAACACGGCAATGATGTCGCCAATATTGAAAAACTGCTTGCCGAACTCAAAGATGAACAAAACCGTGCCGCCAGGTTCCGGACTGTGGTTTCCCTGATCATGGGCGGAAATGAACATTTTTTTGAAGGCATCGTCAATGGAATCATCCGCCGCGAAAAGGCAGGAGAAGCTGGTTTCGGATATGACCCGGTATTTCAACCCGAAGGCTTTGAGAATACCTTCGCTGAAATGGCGCCAGAAGAAAAGAACCGCATCAGCCACCGCGGAAGGGCCATTGAACAGCTCGCTGCCTATTTAACCTAAAAAGGGGGCTGCCACGATCATTCGCAGCAGCCCCCTTTCAACGCTATCTATTAAGAATATTTACATTCCGTAGGCGCTTATCTCGCCCAATACAAAATTGTTTTCAGGACCTTCTACTCCTACTAATTTAAAGTACCTGGCTTCTGTTCCCTCTGGCATTTCAAATAGCTGTTCTCCATTAATAAAACGGTTAAAATCAAATATGCCCATATCAGTCCAGGTGACATTATCCAAGCTGGTAAGAAACTGGATTTTATCCGGGGCGCGCTTATCTCCTCCGTTTTCAAAGGTCGTTCGCCATACTCCAAAATAAGTGATAGTTCGCAGCCCCCCCATATCTATCGTTACATGATGCGGGTAACGGGAGGGCCCCGCATGGCTATGCCAACGGGTACCATCAGTCCCATCTATTACGTTCCAAACCGTGTTGGATGCGCCTGGGTGTTCACTTGAAAAATCAATTATATCCCAGTCCTCCTTATCAAAGGCGAATTTGCCGCTTTCTTCAAATTCAGTGTAGAACGTATCAATACTTAATGAATCGGGTAAGAATACAGTACGATATATAAATTTTCCGACTCCCGGTTTCAAGGTCGTCAGCAAAGTAGTTTCTTCCGATGTAGGGTACTGATCTGTACGTGTCTCCCCATTGATGTCGGTGTATCTTACTTCGGTAAAGACCGCTCCATTGGCGATATCGGCACTTCCCCATTCAAGGGTCACCGTATCATTCACATTCAGTACAATCAGGTTCAGTGGCCGGCTTAACAGTCTGGACTGGTACTCGTCACCATAGGCGGCGCTGAGCAGTTCCACCGGTACCGATGCATTTCCGTCTTTGTCAAAGGTGACAATCTGAAAGGAATAGGGCTTCTCCACCAGGTCGTCAATCAACACCTTAATGGTATCTTGCCCAGGGGAGATGGAAACATCTATGGAATCTGTGTAATTATCCCAATATACCCTGGCATTTGTAACAGTGGGGTCCGTTCCCCTTAGCCAGGTAAGCAGCACCTTATACTTGCCTGAATGAGCTACCGGCAATGTGGCCCGACCAGGATAAACCAATCCCCCCGTGACGATAAACTCTTTGAAGGTACTATCGGCTTCTTCGCAGTATGAGATCATGCAGCCGGCAGCCAGCAGTAGCAATATATAATTAATTGTCCTTTTCATTTTCCAAAATTTTTAACATCGCGTTCATACGCTTATTCCGCTAATTGTCCCCATACTTCCATTTCAGAAATTACCACCTGGCCGGAACTACCATAGGTTTCCAGGGTCTTGAAACGCAAATACCGGTATGCAGGCTGTTTCTCCAGGAATGTACAATCTTCCCCGTTTATCCAGCCGTATTGACGATCCTCTTCATTTTCCTGGCCCATGGGCAACCCTGAAGGCTTGAAGGATTCAAAGGTTCCCATCAGGGTCCAGCTGTCCCAACTACCGTCCTTTGCAGGATCATTGGAACCATAAATTTCCCAGCGCTTGGGTCCGGAGCCCTTGTAAAAGTGGCCACCGGGTTCTGATTGATGGACCACGAGGCGGCTGATAAGAGCGCTTACACCCAGATCAACCGTAAACCATTGTGGCAATATCGAGGAGTTGGTTGAGGCGAAAATCACCCCGCCATATCCTCCGTCAATCCTGTTATTCCATAAATAATGAAGGTGATAATCTCCCGCAGGTTGCCAGGTATCGGTGGGCAAGTGTACGGCTGCCCAGGTGGATTTTGGGATCTCCTGTTCAAAGATTGGTTTCAACACTTTGCTCAGGGTATCCGACTTATTGTTCCAGCGATCCCTGACAAAAGCCTGAAATTCCGTTCCCAGCGTATCAAAACCCCGCACAGCAAACAAACCTTCCGGAGCGGCTGTATATAGCGTATATACCGGTTCCATGGTACCTGTACCTGCGGTATCGGCCATGAGCACAATCGAAAGGTCTGCCTTGGATTCGTTCTCAAAACGAATCTGTACCCCCCCGAAGGTTTCCACAACATCCAAGGATTCGTAAGTTTCCACGATCGGCGGAGTAAGGGGGGTAAACGATTTTGTGAGCGGCTCCGACATCTTTTCATTTTTCCCAACGGAAAAGATGTTTACCTGGTGGGGGTCCGTATTGCCATACCCAACCAGCTTCAGCGTATCGGTATAAGGTGACGCTTTGGCTTCCCGCGTAACACCGGGCCGGATGTCGTAAACGGCCTTTACATAGGCCAGGTTCGGGTCGTCGGGAAGCTTATAAGTAACAATGGCGCCGCCTGGCGTTTCCACGATCTCTACATTGCTCACCTGGGCCGGCGCAGGCAGGCTTTCATCAATATAATCGATCCGTGCTTCTTCCTTGCAGCTTTGCCCAAAAGCGCCCAGTAACACGATCAGTAAATAAAATATCTGTTTTTTCATGTCTTTTTTGGTTAATGACCTTACCATCCCAGGTTTTGAACAAGTCCCCGGTTATTGTCAACGTCCGATTCCCGGATGGGAAAGAAATAGTCTTTCAGACCGAAGGTAAGATTATACACCACCGTTGGCCGGTAATAATCCTTCGCATTGATTTGTTTCATATCCCAGGCACGGATGGGGTTATTCATAATTTCGGCCGCTGTTTTCCAGCGCCGGATATCCCAGAAACGCTTGCCTTCAAACGCCAGTTCAATCATCCTTTCCTGGTGAATGATCTCCCGCATGCCCGTTTGTGAACCGGGTTTGCCGGGGTTGGTGGAATACGTACTCCAGGCAGTTGCTACCGGCTCCAGGCCAGCCCGCTCGCGCACCAGGTCCACATATTTGTTTACCTCAGGTCCGGGACCCTGGGATTCATTCAGCGCTTCGGCGTACAATAGATAAAGCTCTGCCAGACGCATAATGGGAAAGGGATAATTATTGATCGAATAGCTGTTTCCGGTCCCGATCACATTCTGGTAATGCACCAGTTTCTTCAGGAAATAGCCGGTGACAGAGCCAAAGCCAGGTTTACCGAAACCGTTTCGCTGCCGGTACTTGGCTTCGAGGTAGAACAGCTCCGCGTCCTTTTTATCATCAAAATTCCCCTGCCCGTACCAAACACCTCCGTCAAAGCCCATGGTCGCATAAAAGCGAGGTTCCCGCTCAAAATTCAAGGAAGCCGAGGTATAGCCGTTCCGGATATAGAGCTTGTCCCCCTCCCCGGCAACCCGCAGGTTATACCGTCCGTCGTAATCCCATTCCTTGTCTTCGGCAATGGGTACGCCGTTATCTGTGTAGAACATTTCGGCGATATGCAGCGGAGGCGATAACACACCGTGAATGGCAGTAATGTCCAGGTTCGTGGGATCCATCCTCGGGGTTACCAGGGCTTGCAGGCCTGAAGACCATGATCTTGTATTGCCCCAAATGATCTCGTCATTCCAGCGCTCGGTAATGCTGTTACGGATACTCAGCTGGGTCATGATCGTATCAGTCAGATTATACTGATTAAAGGCAGGCAAATACTCATATAGTTGCATTCCTGCAGCTTCACAGGCATCAATGGCTTCCTTGCAAGCCACGGCGGCAGCATCCCATTTGGCAGCCGAATATTCCAGATTGAACAGCACAGTACCGTCGGGATTGATCAGTTGCGCCTGATCGGTATTGCCGTTGAACAACGGACTGGCCGCGGTGACAAGCGCCAGGGCCTTGATGGACAGGGCCGCCGGCCTGGTGATCCGTCCCATTTCCTTGGCCGGGTCTCTGATAACATCGGGCAAATTGACTGAAGCTTCGTCAATCAGTTGCACCACATAATTGAAGCAGGAATCCACCGGATCACGGGATACTTGTGCCATTTCAGCGCTCACATCGGTAGAAAAATTTTCCTTCAGGAGCGGAATGGGGCCGTACATCTTGATAAGCGTGAAATGATAATACGCTTTCAGGAATGTCACCTCGGCTATCCAGCGATTCTTCTCGGTTTCTTCGATGTCAGCTACTTTGCCGATATTTTCCAGGAAAATATTGCAATCATGGATGGCCCGGAAATAGGTGCCCCAGCGGCCTCCCAAGGGGCCTACTATATTCTGAAAACCTTTTGCCAGGCTGAAAAAACCACCTTCGTTTTCAAATCGCCATAATTCATCGCCGCCAACCATGCCGGGATCGTCTCCCAGATCGCCATTCCTTGGAATGTACGAATAGCAGGTAAACAGGTATTTCTCAGCTTCGTGCCGGTTGGCAAAGGCATTATCGATGGTCGCGACATTGTCCGGGACCACGTCCAGGTACTGCTTGCAGGAACTCAGCGAGCCCAGAAGTACCAGAACGGTTAGCGTCAGTATCTTGTATGTCTTCATTTTCTAAAAATTTGACGGGTCTCTTCTTAATTAATGGTTATATCTACTCCCAGGTTAATCACCCGTTGGATCGGATAGCCAAGGCCGTTTCCGCCCATTTCCACATCCCACAGCTTGAAACTACTGAAGTTGAGCAGGTTGGTCGCATTCATATAGATCCTGAAGTTGCTGGCGTTCAGTTTTTGCTGCAGGCGAGTGGGAAGTGTATAACCAATTTCCACTTGTTTCAGTCGCAGGAAAGAACCGTTCCGCATCCACCAGGTGCTGGTTTGCGCGTTATTGCTATTCAGCGTGGAGCTTAGCCTCGGATAAACCGCATATACGTCCCGGTGATCTTCCGACCAATAGCTGTCTGCAAATGCCTTCAGTACCTGGTTCTGAAGCACCACATTCCCTGGAATATTCTCGCCATCGTACACGTAGCGGGCAAAAGGTGCCGTGGCTGCCGGATCTATCCAGAATGATTCATTTCCCAGGCCCTGGAAAAAGGCAGATATGTCAAATGATTTGTAACCCGCCGAAAAACCGAATCCATAAACGATCTCCGGAACAGTGGGATGCCCCAGTGGCACCCTGTCAGCTGAGGTGATCTGTCCGTCCCGGTTCACATCCAGGTATTTGATATCTCCCCCTCCGTATTCACCAAAGTTTTGCTTCGGTGAGTTAAGGGCTTCCTGATCATCTACGAACAAACGTTCAGCAATATAACCGTAGTTCTGGTTCAGGGAGTTGCCCTTATGATACCGGTAAGATTCTGCATATTGGGGTTCTTCATAGAATTCAAACTGGCTGGTGGCATAGGTAAAATTCCCCATGCCCTGTACCCAGATCCCGTTTGCGAAACTGTGATTGTAATCCAAGGAAATATCCACGCCTTTCGCAGAAGCGGAGCCCACGTTTGACCGTACTTCGGCAGCAAAGCCAAGCTCTGACGGAAGCGAGGCCCGGTTCATCAGGATCTGTTCCCGGTCCTGGCTAAAGAATTCCGCGATGATATTCGCCTTTTCAAATAAGCCGATTTCCAGGGCGAGGTTCTTTTGGGTCGCAATTTCCCAGGTGATGCCGGGGTTGGCATACCGGGAAATGGAAATCCCGTTCAACCGGTACTGCACTCCCGGATCCTGACCGAAGGCAGCCCACCTGCCGCCATCGTTCATATTGACGTTTGACAGGTAAAAGAACCGGTCTTCCGGCCGGCCGATGGCGTCGTTTCCGATTCTCCCGTAAGTGGCCCTGATACGAAGATTGGAGATCACCGGTTTAATGGGCTCGAAGAAATCTTCATTGGACGCGGTCCAGGCAAGCCCTGCTGAAGGGAAAAAACCAAAACGATGATCGGCGTCAAAACGTTCCGACCCGTTGTACCCAAAGTTGAATTCAGCATAGTATCGCTGATCATAGTCGTAAGTTATCCGGCCTGAAATACCCAGGTTCCGGCTGGGCAGCGAGCGCTGCAGGTCACCCGCATTCGCGTTCAGGCGTTGCTGGGCCATAAAAACCACCATGGCGCTGACCCCGTGCTTTTCTGCAAATGTCCGGTTGTAGTTGGCACGACCCTCTGCGTAAAAAGTGGTGCTGATGTCTTTGCCTCCCTCCCTGTAATCCAGGTAATCGGTTCCGCCATCCGGATTGACATTGGTCACTGAATAATCACCGGTTTGGGCATTAAACCCGGCCGGGACATACCAGAAGGGGTTATAAAAGCGGCGTACATCAAAAAAGGAACGCCGATGCGTGTTCAGCATGCCATTAAATGAAAGCCCCTCGGTCAGGAATCCCAGATCTTGTTTGAGTTCCAGCTGAGCCAGCATCAATGATTGAGAATATTCTTTGTAGCCCCGCACCATATCGGCATAAGGGTTGATGTAATTTCCTTCTTCATAATTCCCGAACATGATGTGTTTTACATGCTGATGATCCTCGTCGATGGGATAGTAGGCAGGAAAGAGCACCGGATTGGCGCGCATGACGCGTCTGTACATCTGGGCGCCTCCGTCCATGGGTCCTGTATAATCATCAAACATCCCGTGAAGCCGTACCACCAGTTCCGAAGTCTTGGTCAGATTGATGTTTACATTCGAACGCAGGGAATAGCTCTTCAGATCAATATTGCTGTTAAAGTTATTTCGTTTATCCACCTCCATCAGGCCATTGTCCTGGTTGAAGGCCCCCGAAACAAAGTACCGGGCAACCCCGCCGCCGCCACTCAGGCTCATATTGGCCCGCTGGTTCATGGTGTAATCTTTAAACATCTGTTCCCGCCAGTCATTGGTCGGGTAAGCAAGGGAGTTGATGCCATTGGTTGTATTCTCGATCTTTCTGTCGGAATAAAGGGTGGCTTCCAATGGATTGCGGGTAAGGGTGGCCTCATTAGCCATGATCATATAGGTGACCGGATCGGCCAGTTCCACGTTCTGAGTTGGCGCTGAAAGGGAATTTTCCATTCGGATCGAAAGCTTTGCTTGGCCCACGGCGCCTTCCTTGGTGGTCACCAGGATTACCCCGTTGGCTGCGCGGGAGCCATACAGCGCTGTTGCCGTGGCGTCCTTCAATACCGAAAAACTGGCAATATCGTCCACCTGAAGGCGGGCCAGGTCTGTAGTAGTCAGCTCAATTCCGTCGATCAGGATCAGGGGATCTTTTTTATAACCGAACGTGGTTACACCCCGAATAAAGAAGTCAGCATTGTCCATGCCCGGCTCCCCGCTTCGCTGAAAGGCGATCATACCAGCAACGCGACCGGCCAGTGCGGAAGTCAGGTTACTGGAAGGCACCTTCAGATCAGCCGGATTCACCGAAACCACCGATCCAACCATGTCGCTTCGCTTTTGCTTTCCAAAAGCGACAACAACCACCTCATCCAGGCCTTGCCGGTCTTCATGAAGCGTTATGTTGATCTCCTCTTTGCCTTTAACCGGAACCTCCTGAGGCAGATAACCGATCATGCTAAAGACCAGAATAGCATTCTCATTGGGGATGTTCACAATGAACTTTCCGTTTTGGTCGGTACTGGTGCCGGTATTGGTCCCTTTAACGGTCACCGATACGCCGGGGAGTGTGCCAACCGAATCACGGACCGTTCCGGTGATGTCTCTGGTTTGCCTGCTGGCGGCCGAAGCCACCTGGTCCGGGCCATTTTCGCCTCCGGTGATTACAATGGTGTTCTCTATTACTTTAAAACGCAGCCCCTTGCCTGCAAAGCAGCTTCGAAGTGCGTCTTCGACTGATACATCCGTCACATGGACATTGATCCGTCCGGCTTTCCGAATGTCTTCAGCGTCGTAAAACAGGTCGTACCCGCTTTGCGCTTTGATTTTTTCCAGAATGGTCTCCAGCTGTGTATTGCTGGCCTCCAATGTAATTCTCTGACTATAGACCGTTGCGCTTACCTGGGTGAGCGTTATGATTGTCAGAAACACAGTTAGTTTCATCACCAACAACACTTTAGGTGAAAAGCCTGACCATAGCCCGGCCTTAGGGAAAAGGTTTAAATTCATTACATTTGCGATGTTTGGGTTTAGGGTAATTTTGCCTGTTATTGCACAACAACATTCCCTCCTCGGAGGGGAAGCAAACTCAAATCAACCCGGGGAGTACGACGAATACTTCCCGGTTTTTTGTTCCGTTCCGGAACCACAATGGGTACTTATGTCTGCATATTGGATTATTTGGTTTTATCGTTTACTTGGTTTAGGAAATCACAACAATCTTCCGGCCTTCAATCCGGAAATTTACGCCTGTATAGCTCAGAATATCAAGAAACTTCGATAACGGGATGTCTCTTGAAATAGTGCCCACAAATTTTTTCTCCGGGACCGCTCCCTCATAAATCACTTCCACATCATACCAGCGTTCCACCTGGCGCATAATGGTCGCTATCCCGTCCATTTCGTATTGGAACTGACCATTCTTCCAGGCCACCGCTTTTTCGGGATCCGCTTCATTGACCGCTATCAGTTTTGCAGAAGTGATGTGTGCCTGCTCACCTTCTTTCAACAGCCGGAAACCACTGCCGGCAGGTAACCATAATTTGATGCTGCCTTCCACCAGGGTGGTGCGAACGAATCCTTCATCAGGATACGCATTCACATTAAACGCGGTACCCATGGCTTCGATCTGCTGATCGTTGACCATCACGATAAAGGGAACCACGACCTCTCCCGTATCGGACGGTTGATACTTCCGGACCACTTCAAAATAAACCTCCCCCGTAATCTCCACTTTCCGTTCCCCATCACTGAATACGGCCGGAAAACGGATGCTTGAAGCGGAATTCAGCCACGCACCCGACCCGTCCGGAAGCACTACCTGATACTGTCCGCCACGGGGGGTGCGTATGGTATTGAAACGGCCTGTCAGTGTTTTAGCTTTTGCCTGGCCGGCCTGCCATATCACCTGATCATCCCGGGTCTTGGTTGCACGTAAACTAACCTGCCCGATATTAACCCGGTTCAGGTCAATGACCGTACCGTCGGCCAATTCCAGAATGGCCTTGTTTCCACCAGGGGCCACTTCATTCTTATAAATATTTCCGCTGAACCGGGAATCCGGTCCCTGCTTCTGAAGAAGATACATGCCGGCCGAAAAAACAAGCAACGCAAAGAAGGCTGCAGCAATCCCTCTCCATGGGATTCGGCGGGTCCGTACCAACGGCAAGGAAGCCGACACTTCTTTTAATGCCTGCTCAATTTCCGCATCCGAAGGAATTTCGCCTTTCTGGTCCGCCAGATTGTAATACCAATCCCGGACCAGTTGCCTTTCTTTTTCGGAGCAATTGCCCGAGCGATATCTTCTTATCAATTCTTTTGCTTCATAATTCGTCATAAATCAGGTTGGGTTTACATACCTATATAACGACTGAGAATACCGGAGGTAGTAGATGGATAGCTAAAAAATCCCCAATTTTAACCGAAGTATCTTCAGGGCATTGCTTACCTGCTTTTTAACGGTCTTGTCGGAAATGACCAATTGCTCGGCGATCTCCTTATGTGAAAGCAAGTCATTCCGGCTCATGCGAAAGATCTCACGCATTTTTACGGGTAAGGCGCTAATTTCTTTTTCGATGGTTTCAGCCAGTTCTTTTTCTTCCAGGGAAGTGTCCGCCCCACGTTCGGAAAAAGGCTCGAAATTCCTCAGTGATTCAAAATAGGAGGAGGCTACTTTCTTTCTCGCGATCCTGTCCAGCACTTTATTCCTGGCTGCCGAATATACATAACCAGCAAATCCATTGCTGTAATTTAGTGTTTCGCGTCGGGTCCAAAGTACGGTGAACAGCTCTTGTACAACATCTTTGGCCTCTTCCCGATCTTGCAGGATCCGGTAGGCATGTACGTAAACACGTTTCTTATACCTGTTGTACAGCTCGGTATAAGCCACTCTATCTCCCTCCACCAGTAAAGGCGTCAGCTCTTCGTCTCTATAATTGCGATAGACTCCCATGTTCTAGTGCAATTATATCAATTTTCTTTTGTTTCTTTTGCTTTTTTACAATTTCATAACCGCACAACCTGACGGTTGGGATCCTTTCAGCGGATTACCGAAGAATTTGCCGGACCAGGGGTCCGGTTGACGTCCGGACGGGCGGCAGGTGAAGCAGCAGGAATCGTATTGACCGGCTTCAGGGGAGCATTCCCGGGGCGTAGCGAAGGCGGGCCCTGCCCTTCCGGCAAGGGAGGTGGTTCTGTGGGTTCAACCTTTCTGAATATATCATCCTTATCTACGGGACGCTCATTTTTCCTCCAGTGAAATCCTTCCAATCGGGTAATTGCTTCCGGATCTCCAAA
>DATCYD010000197.1:0-7132 GCA_036570465.1 Anseongella sp. | reverse complement strand
GGGTATGGAATCCACCCTGCTCCCTATCCTGGTACTGGCAGGAGGCATCTATGGTTCTTTTCATTTTGCAGGCCTCTACGGTGTGGCCATTGCCGCGGCCGGAATGATGGCCACAACTGCCATGCAGCTGGCTATTGATGCGTTTGGCCCCATCGCAGACAATGCAGGTGGCATCGCAGAAATGAGCGGGTTACCCAAGGAAGTCCGGGAACGTACCGATAACCTTGACGCGGTAGGAAACACAACAGCTGCCACAGGAAAAGGATTCGCCATTGCCTCCGCTGCACTGACTTCTCTGGCATTGTTTGCAGCCTTCGTGGGTGTCGCTGGCATTGATCAGATTGACATCTATAAGGCAGACGTGCTCGCCGGCTTGTTTGTTGGCGGAATGATTCCTTTCATCTTTTCTTCACTGGCCATTTCCGCGGTTGGGCGGGCGGCCATGGACATGGTGAACGAAGTACGGAGACAGTTCCGGGAAATCCCTGGCATTATGGAGCATAAAGCAACGCCAGAATATGAAAAGTGCGTGGCCATTTCCACAAAAGCTTCCATCCGGGAGATGTTTGCCCCGGGAGCCATTGCCCTGCTTACGCCCGTGTTGGTTGGCTTCCTCTTCGGTCCCGAAGTACTTGGTGGCATGCTGGCGGGAGTTACCGTTTCAGGTGTTCTGATGGGCATGTTCCAATCGAATGCCGGAGGCGCCTGGGATAATGCCAAGAAATCGTTTGAAAAAGGAGTAAAAATAGATCAGGAAACCTATTACAAAGGCTCAGAACCGCATAAAGCTTCGGTTACAGGCGATACTGTGGGAGACCCGTTCAAAGACACTTCAGGCCCTTCGATGAATATTCTGATCAAATTGATGTCAATTGTATCACTGATCATCGCCCCCCATATCGCTATCGACTCACCCCATCAAACAGCTGTTCCATCGATGGATCAGGTCGTACCTTCGATGCAACAGGTTGAAAAGTCCCTTCATCAAGAGCAAGTCTGGAATTACCAGGAATCAAATCAGGCAGAAATCGCCTGATGTTGCGGTTAGCTTCAGGTTTGAAATCGTTCCCGGACAGCTTGTACATATCGGTTTAGTTCTTTTTTCACCTTGGGTGCCAAGAAGATCAAGCCAACCATGTTCGGGAATACCATCGCCAGGATCATCGCATCAGAGAACTTCACAACCGCGTCCAGCGTAGTGGCTGCTCCGATCACAACAAAGGCCAGGAATAATATTTTGTAAGTCAGGTCAGCCGCCTTTGACTTACCAAACAGGAATTTCCAGGCCTGGATGCCATAATAAGACCAGGAAATCATGGTTGAAAAGGCAAACAGGACGATGGCAACCGTAAGTACATATGAAAAATGCGGCAGCACTGAGTCAAATGCCAGCGTTGTTAATCCTACGCCTCCGACGCTTTCACCTGTACTGGTCATGACCACATTTCCCAATTGGTCATGCGCGCCATAAACAAAGGCTCCCTCAATATTGAACAGGACGATCACCAGCGCAGTCATGGTACAAATTACGACCGTGTCCACAAAAGGTTCAAGCAGTGCCACCACCCCTTCGCTGGCCGGGTAACGTGTCCGAACCGCCGAGTGAGCGATCGGCGCCGAACCCACGCCTGCTTCATTGGAAAAAGCCGCCCTTCGGAAACCGGTAATCATAACACCGATTAATCCCCCCAAGCCGGCTGTAGGCGTAAACGCTTCGCTGAATATCTGAACAAAGGCGTCATCTATATACGAGAAATTGGCAGCCATAATGATCAGGCAGGCCAGTATATACATCCCCGCCATAAAAGGAACGATCTTTTCAGTCCAGTTACCAATCCGCTTGATACCGCCAATGATCACAATGGCTACCAGGATGGCCATTCCTCCTCCAAGCATGGATTTAATGAATCCCCCACTCAAATCAAAGGTTCCGGTAATTTGAGCCACGGCCTGGTTTGACTGAAAGGCATTTCCCCCTCCAAGAGAAGCACCTACGCAAAGAATGGAAAAGACAACCGCCAGGAACTTTCCTGTTTTGGCCCATCCCCTTTCCTTCAGTCCCTTGGTCAGGTAATACATGGGGCCGCCGTGTACGGTCCCGTCCGGATCTACATCCCGGTAAGCAACCCCCAGGGTACATTCTACAAATTTGGATGACATCCCAAGGAAACCGGCCAGGATCATCCAAAACGTAGCGCCCGGTCCCCCAAGAGCAATGGCAACTGCCACCCCCGCTATATTACCCAATCCCACAGTACCGGAAACAGCCGCAGTCAATGCCTGAAAATGGCTCACCTCCCCTTGCCGGCTCTCATCCCGGATGGTATCGGGAATATCCCCGTCGCGGGTAATCAAGTCTTTATCAGGGTGAATATTTTCGTCTCCATCCTTTTCTATAAAATCATAGTTCCCCCGTACCACCCGCAATGCCATCGGGAACTTTCGAATATTTACGAATGAAAAATAGAAGGTAAAAAAGATGCCGCCGCCGATCAGCAGAATCAGCACGATGGGAACATCCAGCCCGCCCAGAGGAACCGTCGTGAATACAATGGACTCCCAGGTATCGGCTATGGGAGCAAACCAATCGTTAATCCGTTGGTCAAGCCCTGCCCCATCCTGAGCGCTGAGATAAAAAGGCAATAATATGGTAAGAGTTGAAATGACAAATGTTTTCCGAAGCATAAACGGCTATTTTGAAATTTAAAATCGGTTAGTTTTCTGTGATCTGAGTGTGAAAGTATTCATTTGGGAAAGGATATGCAAGGTATTTTCCAATTTATTACTTAGGTTTGGCCCCGTTATTTAAGTTTGAGCCAACCAATCAAATATGTTATACAAAAAACCATTACAAACATTAATGGCTGAGTCTCAGGAGGAAGGAGGCCTGAGAAGAACGCTAACTGCACGTAACCTGGTAGCCCTTGGCATCGGGGCCATTATTGGGGCCGGAATATTCACCCTTACCGGTACTGCCGCAGCCACTAACGCAGGCCCGGCCGTCATGCTTTCATTCCTCCTGGCCGCCTTTGCCTGTGTTTTCGCCGGGCTTTGTTACTCAGAATTCGCATCAATGATTCCCATCGCGGGTAGCGCTTATACCTATGCCTATGCTACCATGGGAGAATTCGTCGCCTGGATCATCGGCTGGGACCTCATTCTGGAATACCTCTTTGCCGCTTCCACCGTAGCCGTCAGCTGGTCAGGGTATGTGGTCAGTTTACTCAAAGATCTTGGACTACATCTGCCGGCAAATATCGCCAGCGCACCATACACCTATAATTCAGCCACAGGCGAACTCACTCCCACCGGCGGACTGATCAATTTTCCGGCCATGTTCATTGTTGCCATCGTTACCACCTTGCTGGTAATCGGCATCCGGGAATCCACCAAATTCAATAATATTATCGTCCTGATCAAGGTCGTCATTATTCTCCTGTTTATCGGATTCGGTATGTCTTACATTGATATGGATAACCTGACTCCCTTCATCCCTGAAAATGAGGGGCCGGGTCTGTACGGCTGGTCAGGAATCATGCGTGGTGCCAGCATTATCTTCTTTGCCTACATTGGTTTCGACGCGGTCTCAACAGCCGCCCAGGAAGCTAAAAATCCTCAAAAAGACATGCCAAAAGGCATCCTCGGATCATTAGCGGTATGTACGGTGCTGTACATTCTGGTGAGTCTGGTCATGACCGGCGTGGTCTCATTCCGCGAACTGGATGTACCCGATCCGGTAGCGGTAGCCGTTAACGCGGCCGGTCCGGACCTTTTCTGGTTACGCTTCCCCGTGAAGATTGGCGCCATCGCCGGCCTGAGCTCCGTAATCCTGGTGATGCTTATGGGACAACCGCGTATTTTCTATGCCATGTCACACGATGGTCTGCTCCCTCCCCTGTTTAGCAAGATCCATTCGAAATTCCGCACACCCTATATCAGTACAATCAGTACCGGCCTGGTGGCCATGATCATTGCAGGCTTCGCCCCCATTACCCTCCTTGGCGAACTGGTTTCCATCGGAACCCTGCTGGCCTTTGTAATCGTGTGTGGAGGCATTTTAGTGCTCAGGTACACCAACCCGGAACTGCCGCGCCCCTTTAAGGCACCACTATTCCCGGTAACCCCCATTATGGGCATTCTGGTCTGCGGTTTCCTGATGGCCAGCCTCCCAATCCATACCTGGGAACGACTTGTTGTCTGGATGCTGATCGGCCTGGCTATCTATTTTCTATATTCAAGGAGACACAGCAAAATTGGCAAGCAATTGAAAGCCGCCCGCAAGGATGAGGCCTGAGAAAGCCGTCACAAATAAAAAAGGCCATGCACTTTAGTATAAAAGAGATAGCGTCGGTCACGATGATCCTTTTTGCGATCATCGACATACTCGGTTCGGTACCAATAGTCATTGAACTGCGTAACCGGGCCGGCCATATTCAATCGGAGAAGGCGACCATCGTGGCCATGATCCTGATGATCCTGTTTCTTTTCGTTGGAGAAGAGCTATTGCAGCTCATTGGGGTAGATCTACCCTCTTTTGCCATTGCCGGCTCCTTCGTAATCTTTTTTATCTCGATGGAAATGATCCTGGGGATCAACTTCTTCAAGGATGAAGTGCCGGAAACCGTATCGATCGTTCCGCTTGCATTTCCCCTGCTTGCCGGAGCCGGCACAATGACCACCATTCTGTCATTACAATCGGAATACCGAACAGAAAATATCATCACAGGTATCGTCATTAACTGTATCATTATATATTTTGTCCTTAAAAACGTACGCCGGATCGAGGCCATACTGGGCAAAACAGGTGTAAATATCTTGAGAAAGGCCTTTGGTGTAATATTATTGGCTATTGCCATTAAACTTTTCCGAAGCAACACCGGGCTTTAGCGCGGGCGGCGTGCCGCCCGCGCAGTTGCTAGTTTCTAGTTGCTTTTTGAAGGGACAGTTTATAAATTTGGGCTTTGGACGTGAATTTCGGAGAATACTGTTCCATTCAAACCAGAAACTTGAAACTGTTGCGAAGCAACCAATAACTTGAAGATATAAAAAGTGGGTAGAGCATTTGAATTTAGGAAAGAGCGGAAGCTGAAACGCTGGGGGAAGATGGCGAAGGTCTTTACCAAGTTGGGTAAGGAAATTTCAATGTCTGTTAAAGAAGGTGGACCAGATCCGGCTACCAATGCCAGGTTGCGGGTAGTGATACAGAATGCAAAGGGTGCAAATATGCCCAAGGATCGCATTGAAGCTGCCATTAAACGGGCGTCATCAAAAGATGAAAAAGCCTATGAAGAAGTTATTTATGAAGGGTATGGGCCTCACGGGGTGGCAATCCTCATCGAAACGGCTACTGATAACATCAATCGAACGGTGGCCAACATCCGCAGTTATTTCAGCAAACACAATGGCAGTCTGGGAACATCCGGGATGCTGAACTTTATTTTTGAACGCAAAGGCGTTTTCCGGGTACACCCCGAGGGCCTAGACGTGGAAGAATTGGAACTGGACCTGATCGACCATGGAGCAGAAGACGTGTTTGAGGACGAAAACGAGCTTGTTGTTTATACCCTTTTCGAGGATTTCGGAAAAATGCAGAAGGCGTTGGAAGAGAAACAGCTCAACGTGATCGGTTCTGAACTACAACGATTTTCACTCAGCACAGTAGAGGTTACTCCCGAACAGGAGGAGGAGTTAAATAAGCTCATTGAAAAATTTGAGGACGACGAAGATGTGAATGCTGTTTACCACAACATGGAATCGGTTTAAACAAATGTTTCATTAGCTATTGTTTTAGCAGCCGGGCAACAAACATGGTATCGGCTCCCTCAAGATAGCCTTCCAACAGTGCCTGTGCTTCCAGTTCCAAACCGCCTTCTTTACAAAGTGCGCTTACCAGTTCTTCATTCTCTTCTCGAAATACGGAGCAGGTAATATAGATGAGGGGGCTCCCGGATTTAAGAAATGGCAATACTTTCTTTACCAGCTGTTCCTGTAGTTCCCGATAGCCGCTGATGCGCTTCCGGCTGAATGATTTCATCATTTCAGGGGTGCGCCCCCAGGTTCCCGAACCGCTGCAGGGTACATCCATAATGATTCCGTCAAATTCTTCATTCCATGCGGACTCCTTCTTGATGAGGTCAGCGTCATGCGCTTCGTATTCTTTGATACCGGCTGCATTAAACCGTTTATGAAGATTTAGCAGAATAGCCGGCCGGTGATCGGTTACATAGAGTTTCACGGCAGGTTCCAGATCATGTAACAGCAATGATTTTCCACCTGAACCGGCACAGGCATCCCACCAGCGTTCTCCAGGTTTCGGGCGGAAAAAGTTCCCTGTTTGTTGCGAAGAGCGGTCCTGTATCTGGAATTCTCCTTTAAAACCGGTTAGTATCTCCTCCAGACGAGTGGCGTTTTTCAGTGACAGACTGGTTGGAGAAAGCTCTTCATAAGGGACCTGGGCATCACGTAGTTTCTCACAGATTCCTTGAGCGGATCCTGATCGTAAACGCAGAAAAAGGTCCGGTTGCCGAAGCATGGAAAGAGCATACGAACCCTGTTCAATGCCCTCGGAAAGTTGCTCATGACAAGGGAAAATGTTCAGCGGATCGAGGGGTACCCCATGCCACTCGGCAAGCATCTCCAGCTTCTTCGTCACAGGCAGGTCTGCTTTCTGATCCCAGTCCGGACGAAGGGTTTTCAGCAAGGGTGTGCTTTTGTCATGACAAAGGAACCACGCCGCCAGCAAACGTTCGTTTACCAGCGCGTGTTCACCGGCAGGCTGCGGCTGACCGGCTGGTAAACGTCCGCTAGCATGCGAAGTCTCAGTAGCGGGTAAATGCTTCAGCAAGTTGCCTGTGCGGAAATACGAATAAACCAGGCTGCTGACAGTTTTCCGGTCTGTTGAGCCCATCCTGCGGTTAGCCCGGTAATAATCCTTGAGAGAATGGGAGATGGGAGTCCCTGGCTGGTACTCACTGATCAGTTTTTCCGCCGTTTGAAGATAATAGTGATATCTCATTTCAACTCCCTGAACTCATAATTTTGTACCTTTAATATACGAACGCCTTTGTTAACATATCCGTCTGGAGTCTGAACAAAATCAAACTCGTTCCGGAAACCCATGTATTGCTTCCGG
>DATCYD010000196.1:0-3297 GCA_036570465.1 Anseongella sp. | reverse complement strand
TTTGCATCCGCTTTGGTTTTGCCTGCAACGCTATCCGCCCAGGTAATTGCCCGGTTAACCGTTGAAAAGGAAAGCCAGCCACGCAACAACGTGCCGGTGTCCGTCAGCCTTGATGAAATTACCTTCCAGGCTGATTCCACGTTGAAATTTACAGAAGTAACCAGTTCAGGAAACGTACCGGTTGATTTTCAAATAGAACACAGCAAACACGGCCGGTTTATCTGGTGGCTGCTTCAGGGCAACACGCCCGCCGGTAAAGAACGCGTATTTGAGCTGGCAAGCGGAGACGGGCCAAAAACGGGTTCACCCGGCATCCAAACCGAGCTCAGGGATGGGGGCCTGGTAATCCGGTCAGGCGACCGTCCTGTATTGAATTATCAGTATGAAACAGTTTATCCTCCCGAAGGCATCGATACCGTTTTTAAGCGAAGCGGTTTTATTCACCCCCTGTGGAGCCCCCAGGGAAAGGTTCTGACCACCATTCAGCCACGTGACCATTATCATCATTACGGCATCTGGAACCCCTGGACGCATACTGCCTTCCGCGGCGACACCATTGACTTCTGGAACCTCTCCGCAAAACAAGGCACCGTGCGTTTTGCAGGCTTTACTGAAAAGGAAAGCGGCCCCGTTTATGGCGGATTCCGGGCCAGGCAAGAACATATCGCCCATCCTTACGCTGAAGACCGGACCGTAGCGCTCAACGAAGTATGGGACGTGCGGGCATTCGACCTCAAAGACGGGAAATGGCTGTGGGACTTCACCACCGAGCTGAACTGCGCTACCTCCGATCCGGTAACCCTGCTGGAATACCGCTATGCCGGATTTGGTTTTCGCGCCACAGAACAATGGACCAACAAGAACAGCAGCGTACTCACCTCCGAAGGGAATACCCGTAAGAACGCCGACGGCTCCAACGCCAAATGGCGCATCATGCAAGGTGAAGTGGACGGCTCCAACGCAGGAATTCTTTTCATGGCTTTCCCTTCCAACTATAATTTCCCCGAACCCCTTCGTATCTGGCCTGAGAACGCTAACGGCGGACGAGGCGATATGTTCTTCAACTTCGCCCCCACCAAGGATATGGACTGGAAACTGGAACCGGGAAACACCTATGTATTGCGCTATCGCATGCTGGTATTCGACGGCGAAATCACGGCGGAGCAGGCGGAACAAACCTGGCAGGCTTTTGCCCACCCTCCGAAAGTTTCCGTAAATATGCGCTAGCCTAAATTTTCTGGTAAATTTTTAGATTGCAGGGCAATGCCACCTGCTGAAACGGGATCTTCACTCCGGGATTCCGGATCAGATCCAACAGCATGGTCGCTGCCTTTTCCCCGATCTGGTAGGGAGGCTCCTGAATGGAGGCCAGCGGTTGCCTGTCCAGGTATTCGAACAAAGGCAACGCCCCGAACCCAATGAACTCCAGGGACCCGTAAGCATCCCTGTGTTTGCTTTTTTTCAGGTATTGTAACGCATCTAGCAACACATAATCCTTAAAAGTAAGAATAGCAGTAGGAGGATTGGAAACAGACAATAACGACTTGATCGCTTCCTGGTTTCCAACCGTAGTCAGGTCACTGACCTTGACCAGTTCCGGGTCGTAAACAACCTGATGTTGCAGTAAAGCGTCCCGGTAACCCAGGAAGCGTTCCGTACTGGCCACCCATGAAACAGGCCCGTTTATATAGCCAATGCGCTTGTGTCCGCGTTTGATCAGTAACTCCACCGCTTCAAGAGCCCCCTTGTACACATCGCTCGTAACACTATGGCAAGGAAGCTGGGTAGGTTTCCGCACAATAAAAATCACCGGTATGCCCGATTCCTGAAGGTTGGTAATATGTGAATAATCCGTAGTATTCTTCGTAACCGAAATAATAAGACCGTCCACCCGGTTGCGCTGCATAATGGACAATAACTGCTTTTCCCGCTCCACGTTTTCATGCGACTGACAGATAAGTACGCTATAGTCGTGATCCATGGTATAATTCTCAATCCCATTCACCGCCAACGAATAAAACTGATCAAGCAAACTGGGCAGAATTACCCCCAGCGTGAAGGTTTTCTGTTGCTTGAAATGGATCGCCGCCTGATTGGGAACATAATGTAGTTCCTTGGCAAGCGCCTTCACCTTTTCTTTGGTGACTAACCCGATTCCGGGATAATCATGCAACGCCTTGGAAACCGTTGAGGGAGAAAGATTAAGCCGTTTGGCTAACTCCTTAATTGTTATCACAATACTGCTTCGCTCCTTAAATCTGTTAATACTTGCAAGGTATCAAATTTTTATGAAAACGATTGAACACATCCCATGTACCCTTTTTGCATGATTTTTAGCACCTTGCACCAAGTGGATTAGGGATACGGCCCGGGATTACGTAATTTTCGTTTTTTAAACGCTAAACTTTACCATTTTTTAGTTCTATGAGATACTTATTAATCGCCTTTATTATTCTATTCCAGGTCACAGGTAGCGAAGAAGCTGTTGCTCAGAAAAAAGTGAACTGGAAAAAAGCCAATGTGCTTCTTTATACAAAAAACGGAAAGGGGTTTGTCCATGACAATATTCCCAATTCGATTGAAGCCATCAAGGCGCTGGCTGCACAAAACGGATTCAAACTGGATGTTTCCGAAGACCCGGGCGTATTTACGGACGAAAATCTAAAGCAATACGACGCGCTTATCTTCTCGAACACCAACAACGATGTATTCGATACCGATGCTCAGAAGGTGGCCTTTATGCGCTTCATCCAGGCAGGAGGCGGTTTTGTGGCAATCCATTCAGCCTCAGGGACCGAAAGGAGCTGGAAATGGTTCAAGCAATGTCTGGGAGGGACCTTTTTCTTTCATGAGCCGTTCAAAAAATTTGATGTGATCATCCTGGACCATGATCACCCTTCCCTGGCACACTTGCCTGAACGCTGGAATAAGGCAGACGAATGCTATTATCTGAAGGAAATGAACGTGAACCTGAATGTACTGGCTGTCAATGACATGACCGTATTCCTTGACAAGGCGCAACCGCGCAGGCCCAACACCTTTGGCACTGTATTTCCTTCGGTCTGGACTCAGGAATTTGACGGCGGACGTCAATGGTACACTTCCCTGGGACATAACAAGGAAGATTACAAGACTCCGGAGTTTAGGCAACACATCCTCGGCGGACTGCAATGGGTACTTGGAAAGCAGAAACCGCTCGACTATAGCAAGGCTTATGCCACCAGCCCGGATGACGAAGTAAGACGATAACCGTAATAATCATTTAAAGAGAAGATAATATGAAAACGAACAAGGATA
>DATCYD010000195.1:0-11608 GCA_036570465.1 Anseongella sp. | reverse complement strand
CGATCATTCGGATGTATTCATCGCCTGAAACGGTATTACGGACCCCGCGGATTTTTCTGAGCAGGGTGCCGTCGTCCTGAAAGGGCCACGGGATAAATGCAAGGAATCCTTTGGCGGAAGCCGGTTTTTCGGCCTGTACCTCGCGCAGCCAGACCAAATGTTCAAAGCGTTCTTCAAGCGTTTCCACATGACCGAACATCATGGTGGCTGAGGTGGTAATATTCAGCTGATGGGCGGCCCGCATGACATCCAGCCACTCCTGGCCCCCGCATTTTCCTTTTGAAATCAGGCGTCGGACCCGATCGTTCAGGATCTCTGCGCCGGCGCCGGGGAGGGAATCAAGTCCTGCTTCTTTTAGTTTGACCAGCACCTGGGTATGGGTAAGGCCATCCAGCTTGGCGATATGAGCAATTTCCGGTGGTCCCAGAGCATGGAGCTTTATTTGGGGGTAAAGCTGCTTCAATTCCCGGAACAGGTCAGTATAGAAACGGAGCCCCAGGTCCGGATGATGTCCCCCCTGAAGCAGCAGCTGTTCACCTCCGTAGCGGATGGTCTCGTCAATTTTTCGCTTATAGGTTTCGATGTCGGTTATATAACTTTCTTCATGTCCCGGTCGCCTGAAGAAGTTGCAGAATTTACAATTTGCAATACAAACGTTGGTAGTATTCAGGTTGCGGTCAATGATCCAGGTCACATACGGACTATCTTTCTTATGAAGATTCCGAAGTGTGTTCCCCGTATAAATGAGTTCGGCGGTGGAAGCGTGATGATACAACCACAGCCCTTCTTCCGCCGAAAGGAATTCAAGGTTGAGCGCCCGCTCCAGAAGTTTTGCCGTTTCCATGAGACAAAGATAAAAATTCTATTTTTGCCAATATGGTACATTTTGAACGTTTTGTCCTGGACAATGGCCTGCGGGTGCTGGTGCATGAAGATCCGGCAACCCCCATGGCGGTGGTAAATATTCTCTATGATGTCGGCGCCCGTGACGAAGATCCTGAAAAAACAGGTTTTGCGCACCTTTTTGAACATTTGATGTTTGGTGGTTCGGTGAATATTCCGGCCTACGATGAACCGTTGCAGCGGGTGGGAGGAGAGAACAATGCGTTTACCACCAATGATATCACCAACTATTATATACAGGTGCCGGCTGTGAATCTGGAAACAGCTTTCTGGCTGGAGTCTGACCGCATGCTGAGTCTGGCATTTTCAGAAAAAAGTCTGGATGTGCAACGGAATGTCGTCATTGAAGAATTCAAGCAGCGTTACCTGAATCAACCATACGGCGATGCCTGGCTGCAGGTACGTCCTCTGGCCTATCAGGCACATCCGTATCGCTGGGCCACCATCGGACGAGAGATTGATCACATTGCCAGGGCTACCATGGCGGATGTAAAAGCCTTTTTCAATGCCTTCTACCATCCGGCCAATGCCGTTATGGTGGTTGCAGGCGATGTATCCGTGGCAAGTGTACATGCCCTGGCTGAAAAATGGTTCGGCCCCATTCCACCGGGAGAGGAACATTCCCGGAAGTTGCCTGCCGAGCCTCCGCAAGAGCAGCCCCGGTCGAAAACAGTACATGCCGATGTGCCGGTGGATGCCATCTATAAAACCTGGCATATGAGCGGGCGGGATGATCAGCGCTATTACGCGGCAGACCTTATATCCGATATTCTTTCCCGGGGAACATCTTCCCGCCTCTACCGCCGGCTTGTTAAGGAACAAGCCTTGTTTAGTGAGGTGAACGCCTACGTCATGGGTAGTCTGGACCCTGGTCTGTTTGTCGTGGAAGGCAAACTAAGCAAAGGGGTTTCCATGGAAGCTGCCGAAGCGGCTATTGATGAGGAAGTGGAGCGGCTTGTTACAGAAGTGGTTCCCGGACAGGAATTTACGAAAGTGAAAAACAAAGTGGAGTCAACGCTGGTGTTTTCGGAGATGAACTTGCTGGACAAGGCGATGAATCTTGCCTGGTTTGAGCTGCTGGGTAATGCCGGGGCCATCAATGAAGAAAAAGAGCGTTATAACGCAGTTACCCTGGAAAATGTCCGGGAAGAATCCGCCAGGCTTTTCCGGCCAGGCAATGCCACAACCCTTTATTACAAGGCGAAGTGAATCCGGAAACTTTTATCAAAACGAAATCAAATGCTCAATAGAAAGCAAGCCCCCGAAAATAATCCCCTGAAACCGATTAAGTTACTGAAACCAACGTCCGGCAAGCTGAAAGGAGGTGCAAGGCTTTACATCATCAACGGTGCGGATGCCGATGTAATCCGAATAGAATTTATTTTTCCGCGGTTGCCCTGGGATTCAGCACACCGGCTGACTCATACCGCGCTGACTGGCATGTTACTGGAGGGAACGACCTCCCGCACGGCGGTGGATATCGCAGAAACCATTGACTTTTACGGCGCTTTCCTGAACGCTGAAAGCGGAGCTGACCATTCTGTGGTGACCCTGCACAGCCTGAGCCGCCATCTGGTGCATACGCTTCCGGTGGTGAAAGATGTTCTTTCCGCTTCAATTTTTCCGGAAAAAGAACTTGAAATATATCAGCGCAACAGCCGGCAACGGCTGCAGGTAAATCTGGAAAAGAATGATTTTCGGGCACGAAGGGCGTTTAACAGCGCTGTTTTCGGAAGTGACAGCGCTCACGGTTATGCGGCAGAACCGGCTGATTTTGACCACATACACCAGGATGTTTTGCTGGCGAAATATCCTCAGCAATTTCGATCAGGCAATTGTCTGATCGTTGTTTCAGGGAACGTTGGCGAAGATACTGTAAAGCTGATTGAAGAACTTTTTGGCTCCGGAGACTGGCTAGGGGATGGGGAATCAGGGTCAGCAGATGTACCGGAACCGCTGAAAGAGCCGGGGTCAATCCCTTCTCCGGAAGGATCCATCGCCGAAACCCATCATGTGGAAATGCCGGGTTCGGTTCAATCCGCTATTCGTCTTGGCAAACTCATGGTCACCCGTGACCATCCGGATTATCCTGCTTTGCAGGTGTTAAACACCGTTTTAGGTGGATATTTTGGTTCAAGACTCATGGCAAATATCCGGGAAGACAAGGGCTACACGTACGGCATCGGATCCGGCCTGCATTCATTGAAGGGTGACGGCATTTTTTTTATAGCCACTGAGGTGGGGGTGGATGTGAGTGAGAAAGCCCTGCAAGAGATTTATCATGAACTCATACGTCTTCAGGATGAACCTATACCTGAGGAAGAACTACAATTGGTGCGGAATTATATGCTGGGAAGTTTTCTGGGAAGCCTTGAAAATGTCTTCTCCCATGCAGATAAATTGAAGACCCTGTTGCTTGATAGCCTGGATTATACCTATTACGACCGCTATTTTGAAACTGTCCGTACTGTTTCGGCTGAACGTTTACAGGAACTTGCACGGGAGTATCTGGCAAATGGTTTTTATGAGGTGACGGCCGGATAACCATTCAGCCATCGTTGTTTTACTTCCAGGTTTTTATCCAGGACCAGCAGGTTGGCGCGGGCTCCTTCGGCGATCAGGCCAATCTCTGATTGAAGCCCGGCAATACCGGATGGGATGGAGGTTACTTTTGCCAGCGCCTCTTCAAGGCTGCAGACGCCGTTCTCCACGCAATTTCTAACCGCATGCCAGACCGTGATCGCGGATCCGGCCAGGTTTCCTTCTTCATTAACGAATTTGCCATCGCGGTTATAGACGGTGACGCCTTCAAATTCAAAATGATCAACCGGATAATCGATGAACGTACAGTCGGATACCAGGTAAAGACGGTCTTTTAGCAGGCGATGAGCTGTTCGAATTGCCCTGAAATCGACATGGACCCCGTCTGCAATGATGGCGGCTTTCACCGAAGGGTGTTCAAAAGCGGCTCCGACAAGACCCGGTTCGCGGCTGTTGAATTGTCGCATGGCATTGTAAAGATGTGTGACCAGCCCAATGCCCTGATCAAAATATTGCAGGGCTTCCTCGCACGTAACCATGGAATGGGCTATGGAAACTTTTATTCCGCTGTTCAGTAGTTTGTCCAGTTGGGCTTTGTTAAAAAATTCAGGTGCGATTGTAATCACGCGAATGACATCCCGGCCTTCGGCGATGATTTTGTCCAGCAGGGCGTCATCCGGTTTGCGCAGCAAGGCTTCCCGATGTGCCCCGCGCTTTTCAGGATTCAGGAAAGGGCCTTCCAGATGCATGCCCAATACATTGCCGGGAAGTCGTTTCATCGCTTCACGGGTAGCAGAAATGGCCTTAAAGATCGTCTCCGGGGGGGCACTGATGAGGGTGGGCAGCCAGGAGGTAATGCCATATTTCAGATGGGCGCCGGCCGTTCTTTCGATCGCATCTGCCGTAGGCTCGTTTGAAAAATATACACCGGAACCACCCATCACATGTAAATCGATGAAGCCAGGAACCAGATAACCGCCATTCAGATCAATCACTTCTGTTTCGGGTTGATCCTGTGTATCGGAAGAAGCAGACAGTCCGGTAATGCGATCGCCTTCAACATAAACAACAGAGTCGCCGGTGAAATGGCGGCCGTTGAAAATCTTTCCGTTGATCAGTTTCTTCATATCCTGCTTTTTTTCTGTTTGAACCAGTCTTCTGCCTGCTCCAGAGTGAGCGCATTGAAACACGCGCTAGCGGGAAGTCCGCCCTTGCGGGCCGCCCAAACACCATATTGCATATCTTTCAGCCCTTCCTTCCGGTGCGCATCGGGATTGATGGCAATCATAACCTGTCTGCGGAGTGCATACTGGATCCAACGCCAATCCAGGTCCAGGCGGAAGGGATTGGCATTCAATTCAATGACCACACCGTTTGACGCGCAAGCATCAATTATTTTTTCGTGATCAATGGCATAACCCTGCCGGGCCAGCAGCAGGCGCCCGGTTGGATGTCCCAGGATAGTGGTGTAAGGATTTTCAATGGCTGTAATCAACCGGCTGGTGGCTTTTTCCTCCGGCATTTTTAACTGGGAATGGACCGAAGCGACAATGAAATCAAAACCGGCCAGTACCTCATCCGCGTAATCCAGGCTGCCGTCATAAAGGATGTCACTTTCAATTCCCTTGAAGATCCGGAACGGAGCCAGTTGATCATTCAGACGTCCGATCTCTTCATGCTGCTGCCAGACGCGTTCCTCACTCAGTCCGTTGGCATAAAACGCTGACTTTGAATGATCGCAGATGCCCAGGTATTCGTACTCGTTTTGGATTGCCTGAAGAGCCATTTCTTCCAGCGTATGGATGCCATCGCTGTAATTGGTATGGTTATGAAGGCATCCACGCAGATCATCGTATTGAACCAGTTTTGGAAGACGATGGCTGGCAGACCAGCTGACTTCTTCTAAGCCTTCCCTCAATTCGGGTTCGATATAATCCAGGCCCAGGGCCTGATATATTTCCTGTTCGCTTTGAGCTTTCCTGTAATTTTCCAGGTTATTCACTTGTTGCAGCTGTTCAAGATGTGCCTTGCTTCCGGTGCTGCAAAGAAGTCTCCAGGCGAATTCCTCTTCCGGGGCAAAATACACGCAAACCTTTATACCCGAAAGCGTGAAGCCGGTCCATGTGTTTTCCTCTGAAGAGATGTATTCCTTTAATAAACCACTATTCGATAGTGATTTGAATACGGTTTCCTTATCTTCTGATACAACCAGGAATTCGATCCTGGTCAATACTTCGCTTCGACGTCTGAATTCTCCGGTTGGGCTCAACCGGTTGATCCCGTCCTGGGCCCGAAACCATTTTTCCAGTTTTTCTCCTACAGCAAGCGCTGCTGAATAGTGAAACTTTCCCTGATTGTTCATGGTGAACTCAAGAAGCTTTTTGATGTCTTCCTGGGTTTTGGCGCCAAAGCCTTTTGCTTCGATCAGGCGGTTTTCGTTGCAGGCGTAATACAGTTCTCCCGGGGTGTCGATGCCGAGTTGCTTCCAAAGGATCTGTAATTTTTTAGGACCTAAACCTTTGATTGAAAGTAATTCCACCAAACCTTCCGGAGTTTGATCCAGTAGTGTTTCCAGTTCAGCAACCTTTCCCGTTTCGATCAACTCTGCGACCTTAGCGGCGGTGCTTTTGCCGATTCCATCGATCTTTTCAAGTTCATCGGGGTTGAGGCTGCTGATAGTTTGAGGGAATTTGTCTATTTTTCGGGCTGCATTGGACAAGGACCGTACTTTGAAAGGGTTCGCTTCATGCAGTTCCATCAACTGGGACAGCAGGCGCAATGTCCGGGCAATGACTTTGTTTTCCATTCACACAAAAGTAATAAAGCAAAATGAGAATGCTCCTTCTTTCGGCGCTGCTTTTAAGTCTTAGCGGCGCGTACGCTCAGGAAACGTATCAGAACCCCCTTCCGGTGGCCTTTGGCGACCCGTTCGTGCTTTACGATGAGGACGGCAACTATTACATGTATGGCACCGGCGGTGGAGCAAAAGACGGCTTTTCGGTTTATTCCTCGCCTGATTTGGTGCACTGGGAATACAAGGGTCAGGTTTACCATGGCAATACGGAAGATTCCTGGTGTATCGGTGCATTCTGGGCACCTGAAGTTTATAAGGTAGATAATAAATATTATCTCTTTTACAGTGCGCAGTGGCGCGATAATCCAACCAGAGAACTGGAAAACTTCCGGATAGGCGTAGCTGTGGCTGATAAGCCCACAGGTCCGTTCAAAGATATCCGGAATGCTCCCGTATTCGACCCAGGTTACCCCATCATTGACGCCAATGTATTCTTTGATGACGATGGAAGGGTGTACTTATATTATTCCCGTTGTTGCTACAAACATGCCGTGGAAAGCGAAATCGCTGAATGGGCAAATAAAAAGGGTTGGTATGATGAAATTGAAGAAAGCTGGGTGTATGGGGTGGAGCTTCATCCGGACCTGACGAGTGTGAAAGGTGAACCCCGGTTGTTGTTGCGTCCGCCGGTAAAGATGGACGACAAACAGGCTGAATGGGAAAGCCGTTCTGTCACCTCGCATGAGGTAAACCGTCGCTGGACAGAAGGTTCTTTCACATTTAAACATGCAGGTACCTATTACATGATGTACTCCGCCAATCATTTCGGGGGCGAACATTACGCGGTGGGATATGCTACGGCGGAATCGCCATTGGGCCCGTATGTAAAGTCACCCGGTAATCCGGTTTTGGAAAAGAATACTGCCCATGGCGGGAAGGTGACCGGAACGGGGCACAACAGCATTACTTTTTCGCCGGACGGAACGGAGATGTTTTGCGTTTATCACGGACGTACGGCAGCCACAGGGCAGCAACGAATGGTATTCATTGACCGGATGGAGATCCTGAATGATGGCCGCCTGGTGGTACACGGCCCGGTGACTGAGCCACAACCGCTTCCCTCAGGATTGTAGTGAGTGAAATGCCACATTGAAATTAAAGCGTGGCGATCATCGTGTTAGTGATGCTGTCTCCGTAGGTCTGTTTATAGGCTACTTTCTTTTCAATGGCGTCAATAACCGGGGCGATAAAATCGGTCTTATGAAGGTCGGAGGCGTTTCCCAGGCCTCCGGGGCTGAATACGTTGACTTCCATCAACTTGTTCCCCACCACGTCGATGCCCACCAGGAACATGCCGTCCCTGATCAGCTTGGGCTTTACCAGTTCAGCAAGTTCCAGCAGGGTATCGCTGATTTCTCCTTTGAAGGCTTTGGCCCCGCGATGAATATTGCTTCGGATATCACCTGACTTCTGAACCCGGTTGAGCATGGCTATCTTTCCTTTTACCTCTATCGGCTTTCCGTTCATCAGAAACAGCCGGATGTCTCCTTGTTTTGCTTCTTCCAGGTATTCCTGTGCCACTACATAGCCATCCCGGCTGATGGCCTCGAACATTTGATTAATATTACTGGCCTCTTTTTGGGTAACCAGAAATACATTTCTTCCACCTGAACCCTGTAACGGTTTCAATACCATCTTATGGTGAGTTTCTTCAAAGAAAGCCTGAATGTCCTCTACATTCCGGCTGATAACTGTCTTGGGGCGCACTTTTTCGGGAAAATGCTGGAAATACATTTTATTAATGGCATTGGAAAGGGATAGGGGATCATTCAGCACAATTACACCCTGACGAGTGGCCATCTGACTGAAAAGCAACGCAGCACTTTGTGCCCAGGGTCGTTTTTCGATATCTTCCGCAGGGTCATTCCTGAGCAGCAATGCGTCCAGGCCGGCCGAGGTTATCTTTTCACGGGGGGCGTCTTTCACGGCTTTCATGAACGCCGTACGGCTACTGAACTTTTTGCCGGGAACCTGGCATGCGTGCGCTCCTACTTGTTCGTCGGAGTAATAAACCAGGTCGCCGGCACCCATGTAAAATACCTCATGGCCCCGTTTGTGGGCGCATAATGCCAGCCCGGTGGTTGTAAAATTAGGATCTTCCTTTTTTACATGGTTAACAATGAATCCGATTTTCATTTTTAGCTGATCATATTAAAAACGGTGACATCTTTTTTGAGCACATCTATTTTTTTTCGGTATTCCTTCTCCAGGTAACGCGGACGGACAGGGATGGGTTTCAGCAGTTTCCGATGAAGTAATTCTTCTACTACCGGCAAATAGTCTTCTTGTATTTTTCCGATAAGCAGGGGCTCCAGGTCGCGGCCATTCCGGACGTATTCCAGCAAATTCAGGAAGCCTTTCAGGTAAACGGCGTCTTTGGTAAGCCCGCCGCCCCGGTAGGCACGCATGGTGGTGGTGAAGGCGCTTTGGGGCGAAAAGTGGTGTTTTTCCCGCAGCAGGTGAAAAGTTTCTACGAATGAATGCCCCGTAACCATGTGGTTCACGGCAACGACTCTTGAAGCCAGGGTCCTTAAACGCCGGTTAGTGAGCCCATCCATGATGTACTCCGATAAAACGGCCAGGCCTTCCTGCAACTTTTCATAACCCGGTACACCGGTATGGAAAAGATGGAAAGGTTGCGCCATGCCGTTGTAGTAGGTGACCATGTGTGTACCTACTTCGTGCTGGATGAGCCCCTTTGCCCGCTCAGGGCTTACCTTGAAGGTGTCGCTGATCCATAGCACACCGCGTGATACCAGGATGCCTTCGATGTCTTCCCGGATGTGTACTTCCGCGGCCATATCAGGACTCTGTTTTTGCAGATACTTCAGTTCCGATCGAGCCATGGCTGCAAACTTTTCTGCCGTCAGGAATTTTTTTCCCTGTTCCTCACCCGGTAATGGAATGGCAACCAGGATGGCCTGTGCTGTTTCTACCAGGTGCTCATCGATCCGCCCGAAAACCTGCAGGCTGCTATGCATGAAATCCGGTTTTTCCCGTTCGGTCATCATATTCAGCATGCGGTCAATCTCCTTTCTTTTATCACGGAAAAGAAAGGCAATGGTGGGATCCGGGATTTTCTCAATAGGCAGGTTGTACAACTTGCGCTTGATCAGCTCCGGGTCGATGGGCATGGGCCGGTAATGAAATACCGGATCTTTGTGGAATCCGTCTTTCCGGAAGGCTTCCCAGGCTTCCGCCAGATTCACAGGGGTGACCAGAAACAGAAAGTCGAATTGCTTACTATAACCGGCCAATTCCTTATCAATATCCCATACGATCTCCTCAATCACGGTTTTTCCCAGCATCTCAAAATGGGAAGCATTATGCGAGGTATGCAATCGGATGAATTCAAAAAATGTTTTCCGCAGCGCTTCCCCAAAGGCTTTCCGAAGTTCCCGAAGAAAAAGCGGATAGGATTTTCCGGTTTCAGGGTTGATATAAACAGGTTTTATTTCCAGCCCGGTCAGGATGCTTTTTGACCGCTTGGCTTGTTTCTTATCCAGCAGGGATGAGTAGTAGGGTGGTGCAGGTGATGTGTTTTCTAACAGAACGGTATTCAGGCGTGTTCTGCCAATCCGGATTGTACCTAACGCTGATTGCAGACTTTCAGCAATGCTTTTTGCCCCTTCATGATCGATATGTATGGTGAAGTCGGCTGCATCATGCCGGTCGGTTACCCAGACTTCCAGCAACAAAAATGCTCCAAACCGGTCGGATAAATCCTTGCTCAGCATGCTGACCAGCAGGTCTGCTATTCCGGAGGATTCTCCGGTCATCAGGTAGGCTGCCTCGGTTTTTCCCAGTTGAAGTGTAAACTGGTCCTCCCCGCCAGGCGGTATTCTGTACACCAGCAAAAAGGGAACCGGGCTGTCCATGTTGAAAACACCTCCGTCCGGCAGTTTCACATGTACAGGCTTGTCCTGGTTAAGTTTGCCGGTAATGCGATCCATGATTTTTTCCGGATTTTCCATATCAGGCAGTGCGGTTAAGGGATAGTTGTTCGGCCAGTTCCTCCATGGTAAAACGGAGCGCCCGGCGGATGTCCCGCAGATGATAAATATCGACGATACCCGTTAGTTCATCCATGAATACCTTTTTAAATTCGACAGAAAGTACAAAGCCCCAGGCACCATAATGCCGTATGATCCACTGCGAGAACTCTCCGCCCTTGAATTTTATATTTTCCCGAACATCGGGTGTCCTTCCGTTAATCTTTGCTCCGGAAAGAGTGTTGATGAAATGCCGCATAAGGGGTGTCCATTGCGGACGGTTATGTGCTGTGCCAATATTGATCTCGGGATTCTCTGCCGGGTTGGCGGGGGCGCCCTCACGCAAATGATTATAGGTATGCAGGTCCAGGACAGCAAAGTATCCAAAACGATCAATCATATGCCTGAGAAGCCGGCGCATGCCGCGATAAAAGGCATCATAAGTTTCCATGGAGCGTTCCAGGAGTTTAACGGGCAGCTCCTTTTTCCATATTTGCATACCCCAGGCGTCTTCGGGGCGTTGGTAAACAGCCTTGTGCCGGGGCCTGTTCACATCGGTTTCAAAGCGGGAAACGTTTACTATCACCCGGCTTGTTGAAACTTCAGACAAATAATCGGTATAGGGGTCTTCTTCCCGGCTGCGTTCATGTTCTTCCAGGGCGAGAAAAGGAAGCAGTTCTTCCCGTATCACGTGCCCCTCATGAATGGCTGCTGTAATGATTGCGGTATCACCTTTGGAAAAACTGAATGCCTTCATGAGAATTATGAGGCTACTTCCATGCCAGTTTTTACTATATTTGCCCCTGCCGCGGCGGCGAAGAGGGGCGATAAGGGAGACCGGAATCACTTCCGTCAGCAAAATGGAACGTTAGCTCAGTTGGTTCAGAGCATTGCCTTGACAGGGCAGGGGTCACTGGTTCGAGTCCAGTACGTTCCACATAAGTTCAGTACCTGGCAACTTTACCCTACCTGATCTCAATCTGAAACGGCAGCAAGGCTTGTACGCCGGAAAGCCTTGTAAGTTGTTTTAATTTTTCATAATAAGAATAGCTTTCTCCCAATTCATTCCTGACCAGCCAGGTGCGGACACTACTTCCCATTCCACTGATGACAGTTTCCAGCGGACCTTTTTGTTCCGGGTATTCGATGACGCGGTAGTTTCCGGTGCCTGCCATGCGGGCGGCGATTGCCAGGGCGTCTCCGATACCCCCCAGGGTATCCACCAAACCGGCATCAAGAGCCTTCTGGCCACTCCATACCCTTCCGCGGGCCACGCTGTCCACCTCGGGCAGACTCATTTGCCTGCCTTCTGCTACAT
>DATCYD010000194.1:0-7591 GCA_036570465.1 Anseongella sp. | reverse complement strand
GTCAACAAAGCGATACTGCCCTTCCAGGCAATACTCCACCCGGCGCTCGTTGCGAATGCGATTCCGTATAAATTGCTGCGTATTCTCAAAACCCGGGACATCCTGCAGCTTGGGCTGCAAAGCTCTTTCCCTGATTACATTTAAAGCCGTAAGCGCTCCAGGCAGATCTCCTAACTCGCAGAGTGCCTCGGCCTTCTGGAGATAAAATTCTGCCAGGCGGAAGAAAACCCAATGGGTAGGTTCATTACCCCTGCTACCGCCCGGTCCCCAATAGGTTACCTGCTTGTCTTTCCGGCTGTAGTAGCCCGTGCAGGAGAGCGCCGATTCCGTTCCCATAATATCATCCTGAAACCCGTTTCGTCCGCCAACAAACGTTTCTATGATATAGGGCTCTGTACAATTGAAAGGTACTCCGTAATTCGTGAGATTGTGAACGATATTAATATAAAAGCGGGCATCCCGGTTTGCATATGGGTCGCCGCCGGTTTCTTCGCTATAGCCCAACTCCGCTGCGCCCGGAGTAACGGTAATACTGGTACGAGTTGCGTCATTATACGTGACCGGCATGGCGCCGTTGGTCATTTCAAACGCATCTACCAGCTCCTGCGTGGGAGATTCTCCGCAAGCCCACATATTGCTAATGGAGGCGTGTGGGTATGCCCCTCCATTTACTCCGTTCGTGTTATTAATATGTGAATTATCGGCCCAGGCGTTCCAGATGATTTCCGAAACCGCGTTGGATCGGGCGCCAATAAACAAGCGTTTATAGTCAGACATGGGAACAAGGCTGTATGCCGGAAGGTCAAGCACATCCTGAGCCGCATCTGCCGCCCGCTGCCATTTGCTCTTGTCGTTTTCAGGATTGTTTAGCGGACTGGCATTGTACAATAACACCCGTGCCCTGATGGAATAGGCAATGCCTTCATCCACGTACCGGGGATCATTCTGTGCCGGATTGGCTTTTTCCGGCAAAACGCCTGAATCGATGATGCTTAGCAGTTCTTCTTCAATTTTAGTGGCGATTTCGTCGTAAGTGGGTCTTGTAAGTTCATTCCATCCCGTAAAAGTGGGTTTAAACGGCTCTTCAATCCATGGTACCGGACCGTAAAATTCCAACAGGTTCATGTAAAACCAGCAGCGCAAGACTTTTGCTTCCGCGATCCAGAGTGTACGCTGATTTTCGGTTAATTCCGGAGCTGTGGACTGGGGCAGGTATTTAATGGCATTATTGGCCAGGCGGATACCACGCCAGAAGTCAGGCCACAATTGGTCTTTCGGCACGGACCAGTCCCAATCAATGACAGGATCAGATAAGGACAATGATCCGTTGTGCCATTCATAAGCGTTGTAGGTAGAAGCCCAGAAGGCATTATCAGTCAGTGCTTCAATTGTATTGTGAACAAATGATATCTGATCACGCGCCTGGTATATTTCTCCGTAAACGACATCTCTTAACGCCTTGGTCTGGCCAAAATTGTTCAGTACTTTGTCAATCGTTGTTTGCCCGTCAGGTGTTTTTTCCAGGGCTTTTTCACAACCGGACAGAAGGACAAGCGTCATTCCTATCACAGTGGTAAAGTATATCTTTTTCATGACTGTCAGAATTTATTGATTTTTTAGAATGATACGTTTACCCCAAAATTATAGGCCTTGAAAACCGGGTACATCAGATTGTTGTTCTGCTCCGGATCCAGGTACTTGGCAGGGTATCTGTCAAATGTAAACAGGTTTAAACCATTGGCATAAATGCGTATCGAAGAGGCGCCGATTTTCCCGGAAATTTGTGAGGGCAGGGTATATCCGAATTCTGCATTTCTTAACCGGATATAGGTGCCGTCTGCATACCAGAAATCAGCAGGTTGTTTACTGGCATTGCTTCCCGGCTCAAGACGGGGGTACGTAATTGGCAACCCCGCATCATAACGTTCCTGGCTCCATGCTTCTTTGTGCCATTCATTGAAATTATAGGTTTCCCAAAAACGCTGTCCCGTCAGGTAGGTGCTTCGTCTGGCTACTCCCTGCCATAACATGCTGAAATCAAAATTCTTGTAGCTAAAGCTAAACGCGCCTCCAAATGTCCATTCAGGCATTTCGGGATCACCAATAGGTGCCTGATCCTTCTCGGTAATGACTCCGTCTCCATTCATATCCTTGTATTTCAGATCACCTAATTTAGGAGCGGCCCCAATCCCGGACTGATCATACCAATCATTGATCTCTTCCTGGGTGTTAAAGAATCCGTCTGTCACATAACCAAAGGGCTGACCCAGGCGGTATCCCGTGCTACGCAAGCGGTAAGCAAAGTCTTCAGGGAGCAATACTTCGCTCATATATATGACCTTGTTGCGATTAAACGCGCCGTTTAGCTTTATATTGACGCCGAAATTCCTGTTGATCTTTTCATACCCCACTACCAGCTCCAAGCCTTTGTTTTCAATTTCGCCGGCATTTATTTTAGGGATGATCCCTGAAGTAAATATCCCGCCGGTACCGAACATACCCGTAGGTGTTAAGCCGGTAGCCGGAATAAGTATATTATTACGTCTTTCGTAAAAGAGATCTGCATCCAGGCTGAAATTAGAAAACAAGCGGGTCTCTAGCCCTAAGTTGAACTTGTTGGCCTTTTCCCAGACCAGTTCTTCATTGCCGATCTGAGATTCGGTACCGTTGCCCCACAAAGTAAGAAAGGCAAACCGACCACCATTCATATCATCATTGCCTACCTGCCCGTAGGAAGCCCTCAGCTTCGCGAAAGAAAGCCAGGGCAAGGCGTCACGTACGAAATCTTCTTTGGTGGGCACCCAGCCTGCGGAGAACGATGGGAAGAAGCCCATCTTATGCCCTGGTGCGAATTGCTCCGATCCGTTATAGCCAAAATTCACTTCGGCAAGGTATTTTCCGTCGTACCCATAAGTGGCCCGGCCTACTGTTCCTATATAGTTGTAGGGAAGGTCAATGTTAATGGTACGCTGGTAGCGGTTAAACAAGAGCATCCCCGTCACGTCATGGAGGCCAAAAGAGCGTTTGTACTCCACGGAGGCATCCAGGTTCAGCAAATTCCATTGGGATTGAGCCTGCGCGTCCGATAAGGTTGAATTCTGACTACCGCCAATTGGCACGTACACGATTGAATCCGGATTGTCCGGGCTTTGTCTGGCTTCGTATGCCTGGTAGCTTCTTTGCCTGATTTGTTGGTTGATAGCTGTGGCATCGTACGAGGCAACCACCCTGGCTGATAATCCTTCAGTGATAAACTCAAGCTTTTGTTCTGCTCCCACAGTTGCCGTCACCTGGTTGGTCATGGTATTGCGAAACCCAGACCGGTTCAACATGCCATAAGGAACATTGCTGACACTGCCGCCTTTCGCAGAGGTAGAGATCACTTCTCCGTCAGGCGTCACATCATTATGATAAAGATTAGGTGTGCTCAGCAGGGAACTCAGAACAACCGAATAGCCATTTACATCATTCAGGTAAGCACCGTTAAACGGAACTACCACCGGGTCATTCTTCTTTTGCATGTACCCGCTGATGTTGAGAAACATCTTCAGCGAAGAATTCACGTTGATATCAAAGTTGGAGCGGAAGTTTACCCGGTTGGCTTTTGAAGTGGGATCATAATCGTACTCGTCAAATTTTTCCGTTTTAAAAACCCCTTCCTGAAAAAGGTAACCCACATTGGTGAAATAACGCATTTTATCATTGCCTCCGCTTACGTTCACATTCACCCGTCGCATAGGAAACGCGTCTTTCATGAATTCTTTGACAAAATCTCTGGTAGGGAATAGTTCCTGGGAATCCCCTAACCTGTAATGCTCTAATTCTTCCTCATCATACAGAGGGGAGCGATCGTTCTGCTCTTCCACCTGGTTGCGAAGCAGTGCGTAATCATAGGCGCTGGTCATTTCCGGCATACGCGTAGGCGCTTGCCAGGATTGCTCAAAGGTGGCATCTATTTTTGCTTTTCCCGAATGCCCGCGCCTGGTGGTAATCATAATAACACCGTTCGCTCCACGAACCCCATAAACTGCCGTGGCTGAAGCGTCTTTCAGGACCGATATCGTGGCCACCTCCCGCGGATCAAGCGCCGTGAAATCACGCGGAACACCATCCACAAGGATCAGCGGCTGCTGCCCGTTGATGGTACTGCGTCCGCGTATGTAAAATTCCATCATCTCGCCTCCGGGAACCCCCGAACGCTGAAGCACAGTTAAACCAGGCAGCCGTCCGGCCAGCGCTATGCCGATATTGGACGCCGGAGTCTGGAGCAAACCGGTGGCATCCATGGTAGAAATAGCGGCTACAACGCTTTCTTTCTTTTGAGTGCCGTAGGCGACCACCACTGCCTCTTCCAGTTCAGATGAGGTAGCCATCAAAATGATGTCAATACGTCGATCGTCACCTACGGTGAATTCCTGGGGGCCGTATCCCAGGAGAGAGAATGAGAGCACTGCGTTCTCATTCGCTACCTCAATTGAATAACTCCCGTTTTCGTTTGTTTTTGTGCCGTTGGCCGTTCCCTTGACTTGAACGCTTACACCCGAAAGTACCGTGCCGGCATCATCCGTTACCACGCCGCTGACATCAATTTGTGCATAGAGCGAGCTGCTGAATGCCGTTGTGCAAAGCACGATCACGATTAAGAACTTGTACATCTTTGTCTCCATAAAGGTCCTATTCATTGTTTAGGTCATTATTTCACCAACACGCCAGAGAAATTGGGGTGTGGTTCAGGATTATATTACAAAGGAAACCTTCCCTTAACATGGAAGCCAGTACCATTTTGGCTACAATTGATACAAAATTGACCCTGGCGATTGAAATATTACTTTGTATGCCACGTTGGTACCTTTTTCATAGTAAGTCAGTATCTTATTTATGACGATACCTGGACAGGGGAGGAGGGTGTCATGTTGTTTTTGTGGATACCCAGTATGTTGGTTCTGTATTGTTGCGGGGTAATTCCTTTAATCTCCTTGAATCGCCGGTTAAAATTGGAGATATTATTGAAACCTGCCTTAAAACATATCTGAGTAATGTTGTGCTGGTTCTCTTCCAGTAACTGGCATGCGTAATTAACACGCAGATCGTTAACGAACTCCTTTAAGGTCCGTTTTGTTCTGGCCTTAAAATATCGACAGAAACCGGAAGGGGAGATGTGGGCCTGTCTGGCAATATCATCCAGCACAATCTCATCGGTGAAATTCTGAAGAATATAATCGTAAATTGTACTCATCCGCACGGCATCGTGATCGTTAAGATTATCCCAATATCCGGCGGAGGAAAGCAATGTATATTCCTCGGTGGCAGATAATTCCTCCAGTATTTGCAACAGCAGGATTACCCGTTGGGAGCCGGTATGATCCAGTAACTGATTCATTTGATGTACGATACGTTTCCGTGTTTCACCCTGTATCACCAATCCGTGTGTGCTTTTACGGAGGATGGTTTGAATGGCTCCCATTTCGGGAATGCTGAAGAACGTATCCCCAAAACAAGACTCACTGAAATGCACGACAATGGCATAATGGGAGAGTCCGCTATTGTAGGCGGAAACAGGTGTTTCCCCCGGGCTTGGTTCGTGCGACCAGGCATGAGGAAGGTTAGGGCCATAAAAGACCAGGTCATCTTCTTCGAAGGAAGAGATGCTGTTGCCGGCGATCCGTTTGCCGTGAGGATATTTAATAAAGGCCAGTTCGTATTCGGAATGATAATGCCATTTAGTATCAAGCAGGTCGAAATAGTCTTTTCTTACCTGAAAAGCAGCACGGCTTCCCAGGGGAGGTTTCGCATAAATTGGCTTCATTAACGGCAAATATATAATACTAAATCAATTTTGTATAGGAATTGGCTAATTTGATATTATTTCAAATCCTATATTCGCCATATCTTTAGAAAATTTTGCAGACCATATGAATAGCTATCCCTTGTCGGCAACATTTAACCTGCCAAAATCTCCACACCCGATTGTTATAATCGGAGCGGGAGGTATTATGGAAGAAGCCCATCTGCCAGCTTATCGCAAAGCAGGCTGGGATGTCCAGGGCATTTATGATATCCGGCACGATAAGGCCACCAGGCTTGCCGGTATTTTCGAAATCCCACAAGTACATTCATCGATCGAAGAGTTAATTCGTCACGCGCCACCAGAGGTCATTTTTGATATTGCTGTTCCGGCTTCCCGTATGATCAGTATCCTGGAGCTTTTGCCTCATGGGGCCGGTGTGATGATGCAGAAACCCATGGGGGAGACCCTGGAAGCTGCCGCTACTATTTTAAGGATATGTGAATCGAAGGAGTTTATCGCAAGTGTCAACTTTCAAATGAAACTGATCCCTTCGATCATTGCCGCCAAAAAAATGGTCGATCAGGGGGCCATCGGCCGGTTACACGACATGGAGATACGGATGAATATTCATCATCCGTGGGAACTTTGGGATTTTCTCTTTGGATTGCCTCGTATGGAAATGTTATATCATAGTATTCATTACATGGATATGATCCGGTATTTTCTGGGAATGCCGGACCGTGTGTATGCTAAAACGTTCCAGCATCCTAAACAGATGCAACTTGCTTCGACCCGGTCCGTCATCATTTTTGACTATGAGGATCAGCCCATACGCGCATTTGTCAATACCAATCACGGACATGATTTTGGCATCAAGCACCAGGATTCGTTTGTGAAATGGGAGGGAGATAAAGGAGCTATTAAAGCCACGTTGGGCAAGAATATTAACTTTCCAAAAGGAGAGGCGGATCATTTTGAATATTTTCTGTCCGGTGAACCGCAGCAGGGCTGGGTATCTGCCGATATACCCGGCGCATGGTATCCCGACGCCTTTGTTGCTACCATGGCCGATCTGCAATGTGCTATTGAAACCCCCGGGTCTCCGCATGTCACATCTGTGAAAAACGCCTATGATACCATGCGCCTGGTAGAGGCGGCTTACCTTTCAAACGGCTCGGGCGGTACGGAAATTCCCTATTAACATTTGAATTCATGGAAACTATATTAAATAAGTTTAGTCGTAAACTCACTGAAAACGAAGATCAGCCTGGCTCTCAGGCAATGCTCTATGCTACAGGCATGGACGAGAGAACCATTCATTTCCCACAAATTGGTGTTGCAAGCGCCGGCTTTTCCGGCAACCCATGCAATATGCATTTGGATGATCTCGCCTCCATTGTGTCAGGCGCACTGACCAACCATGATTTGAATCCCATGACCTTTCACACCATCGGTGTAAGCGATGCCATCAGCATGGGTACTTTTGGGATGAATTTTTCCCTCCCTTCCCGCGATCTTATTGCCGATTGCATTGAAACGGTGATGAGCGGCCAATGGTATGACGGGCTGGTATCGATCATGGGCTGTGATAAGAATCTGCCGGGCGCGGTCATTGCTATGGGGCGTCTCAACAGGCCTTCCCTGATGGTTTATGGAGGCAGTATTCATTCCGGCTGGCATAAAGAAAAGAAGATCAATGTACTTTCCACGTTTGAAGCCTATGGTGCCAGGACGGCTGGTTTAATGGAAGCAGAAGAACTGACCCAGATCATCCGGAATGCCTGCCCCGGCGCCGGGGCATGC
>DATCYD010000193.1:0-8020 GCA_036570465.1 Anseongella sp. | reverse complement strand
TCCGTGATTTCATCATGACCCAATACAAGGCGGAACTAAGAGGAGAGCACTTCTTCCTGAGAGCTTATACAACCCAGGAGCGGTCCGGGGATTCATATAATGCCACGGCTCTGGCAAGCATTATGAACGAAACCTGGAAGCAAAGCCAGGTTTGGTTCCCTCAATATGTAGGTGCTTTTTTGACGGCAGTCGGCGTAGGGGCGGACGAACAGGCTGCCCACACGGCGGCCAGAGCATTCGCTGACCAGGAACGTTTGCAACCCGGGACCGCGGAATTCGAGAAGGCGAAAGAAGAAATCACCAGCCGCTATATCGGCTTTGGCGCTGATCGGAACGGGGCGAAGTTCAATGATAAAACCAATCTTTATCACTACGAGGGTATGTATGATTTTTCAGAACATACCCGGGTGGTGGAATTGATTGCCGGCGCGTCCTACCGCCGCTACCAGCTGCGTTCGGACGGTACTATTTTCGACGATGCGGACCGGGACATCGGTATTAGCGAGTACGGGGCATACTTGCAGGTGAGCAAACGGGTATTGGAAGACCGATTGAAGCTAACGGGGTCGTTCCGTTACGATAAAAATGAGAATTTTGACGGGCAGATCACCCCGAGGCTTTCCGGTGTTTATGAGATCGTGCCTGATAACCATATCCGCGTTTCCTGGCAAACGGGTTTCCGGAACCCAACGACGCAGAACCAATACATCGACTTGCTTGTCAGGGCAAATACCCGGCTGATCGGAGGATTGCCGGAATTGCTGGAGAAATACGATCTGTATGAAAATAAAGGATATACCCAGGCAAGCGTACAGCGTTTTCAGCAAAGTGGGGATCCGGCGGATCTTAAAAAATATGACCTTCAGACCTTTAAACCTGAACAGGTACAGGCCTATGAGATCGGTTACCGGGGTCTGATCAATAAAAAGCTGCTTGTTGATGCGAGCTACTACTATAATAGCTACAGCGATTTTATCGCTCCGCTGGTGTTGCTTCAAAGCCCGGACGGCACACCCACGGGGCTGGCCGGCGCCGCCATATTCTCGACCGTGGTGAATAATCCTTCGGAAGTAATCACCCAGGGATGGACGCTTGGCCTGGATTATGCGATGATGGGCTGGCGTCTGGCGGGTAATGTGTCTTTTAATACGATCACCGATGAATCGGAGGGTTTATACAATGATTTCAATACGCCGGAATACCGGTTCAATCTTTCCGCCGGGAAAGCGAACGTTTACCGGAATATCGGGTTTAACGCGGTTTACAGATGGCAGGATGCGTTCCATTGGAACTCCACGTTCTCGGCAGGGGAAGTCCCCGCCTTCGGTACGCTGGACGCACAGGTAAGCTACCTTGTTCCGCAAGCGAATGTCACAGTGAAATTGGGCGGATCGAATCTGTTGAACCGGTATTATTATACTTCTTTCGGGAACCCGGAGGCCGGCGCGATCTATTATCTTTCCCTGCGATACGATATGGCATTTTAAATTTGTATCAGCTCAAGCTTGACCTGACACTGGTTTTTCCTACATTAGCTGATGGCGCCGAACGCGGTGCCATGAACCACAATTAAACTAACGTAGTATGGATTTACTTTTACAACGGTCCGTTCTGGTACTGTTGCTCGCCTGCGGGACTACCGCGTTCGCTCAAAAGCGGATCTACCGTTATCCGGATGTGTCACAGGACAAGATCGTGTTTTCTTTTGCCGATAATCTCTGGCTGGTCAGCAAGGACGGCGGGCAGGCGGTGCGGCTTAGTTCGCCCGCGGGGCCTGAGTTGTTTCCTCGGTTTTCACCTGACGGGCAGACGATCGCCTTCTCAGCAAACTATGATGGTAACACCGATATTTACACAATCGATGTGAATGGAGGAGTGCCCCGGCGCATCACTCATCACGGAATGGGAGAAACGGTACAGGACTGGTATCCGGACGGGGAGCATCTTTTCTTCGCTTCCTCCATGCATAGCGGAAAGCAGCGCTTTAACCAGTTTTATAAGATCAAGGCCAGCGGCGGTCTGCCCGAGCAGCTTCCGCTTGCCATCGCCGAATTCGGCAGTCTTTCACCGGAAGCGGATAAAATTGCGTTTACCTACAAAAGTCGCGTATTTCGTACCTGGAAGCGCTACCGCGGCGGGTGGTCGGCGGATATCTATATTTTTGACCTGAAAAATGGCACGGCCAGGAACATTACTTCCAATGACGCCAGTGACGAGCTCCCCATGTGGCATGGGAACTCCATTTATTATATTTCGGACAAAGGTCCGGAAGGGCGATACAATATCTGGAAATACGATACCGGTAGCGGGGAGCACCGGCAACTGACCCATTTCAAGGATTTTGATGTTCATTTTCCGGCCATCGGCCCTTCGGAGCTGGTGTTTGAAGCGGCCGGACAGCTCTATCTTTTCGACCTGGGCACTGAGGAGTACCGGGAGGTGAAGATCTCCATTGTGGACGATCTGGAAAGCGTCAAACCGCGTCTGGTAAATGTTCGGAGATACCTGGAGAACTTCAGTATTTCACCTGACGGGCAACGTGTCCTGGCCGAGGCAAGGGGAGAGATTTTCAGCCTGCCGGCCGAAAAGGGAGTGACACTGGATATCAGTCAGTCATCCGGATCGGCGGAACGCTACCCGGCCTGGTCACCGGACGGAAAGCAGATTGCCTGGTGGGGCGACAAAAGCGGCGAATACGAGTTGTATCTCTTCGACCAGGTTTCCGGCGAGACACGAAAGATCACCAATCTGGGAAAAGGCTTCCGGTACCATATTTACTGGTCACCCGATAGCAAGAAAATAGCCTTTGTGGACCAGACCATGCAGATCAACGTGCTGGACGTCGCCACCGGGAAGACAATCCCGGCAGGCAAGGGAAAATGGATGTATCAGGGCGCCCTGGATAATTTTCCTGTAAGCTGGTCGCCTGACAGCAGATGGATCGCCTATAGCAATGGGCTGGATAACCGGCAGAATGCCATTTTTCTGTTTGATACACAGGACAAGGAAGAGCATCAGGTTACCTCGGGTTTTTACAGCGATGATTCACCCGTGTTTTCTCCCGACGGCAAGTACCTGTACTTCACGAGTAACCGGCATTTTGACCCCGAGTACAGCAATTTTGATAATTCCTGGATCTACAATAATTCCACGCAGATCGGCCTGATCCCGCTGGCCGATACAACAGCTTCGCCTTTATTGCCGGAGAACGACACGGTGGCCGTCAGGAAAAGTGACGAGGAGAACGAGAAAGACAAAAAGAAAGACGACAAGGAAAAAAAAGACAAAAAGGATAAGGAAGAAGACGAGCCGACGGTCATCGATCTGGAAGGCATGGAAAGCCGGGTAGTCATTCTTCCGGTTGACGCCGGAAACATCGGTGATCTGGCGGCGGTCAAGGATAAAGTAATCTACATTCGTTATCCGAATTCGGGTTCGGGCGACAACGAGGCTTCTCTCTATTATTTTGATCTCAAGGAACGGGAAGAAGTGAAGATCATCGGGGAAGTTTCCTTCTTCCAGCTTTCGGCGAACGGCAAAAAGATATTGACCGGTAAGCGGCAACGCATGGGGGTGATCGATGTGGGTTCAGGGAAAAAGCTTGACAAAGCCATTCCGCTGGACGATATGCAAATGCGTGTGGTACCGCGAGAAGAATGGGCACAGGTATTCACCGATGCCTGGAGGATTGAACGCGATTTCTTTTATGATCCGTCGATGCACGGAGTCGATTGGGAGGACCTGCGTAAGCATTATGGTCAACTCATTGCCAGCGCTTGCACCCGCACCGATGTGAATTACATCATTGGCGAGCTCATCGGGGAACTGAACGCCTCCCATACCTACCGCGGCGGCGGTGATCTCGAAAGCGCTTCGCGTACGCCGGTAGGATACCTTGGAGTAAACTGGGCCTTCGAAAACGAGGCCTACCGGGTAAAGAAGATCATACGCGCTGCGCCCTGGGACACAGAAGTGCGATCGCCGTTGGACGCGCCCGGCGTAAAAGTAAGTGAAGGCGACTATATCCTGGCCGTGAACGGTGTGCCTCTTACCAGCTATACAGATCCCTGGGGCGCCTTTGCAGGATTGGCCGGCGAAACGGTGGAACTCACGGTTAACAGCGCTCCGGAACTAATGGGCGCCCGGAAAGTGTATGTGGAAACGCTGGATTCCGAGACCCGCCTGCGCAATTTGGCCTGGATTGAACAGAACCGAAAATATGTCGAAGAAGCCTCCGGCGGAAAGATCGGCTATGTGTATGTGCCCAGTACGGGCCTGGATGGGCAGGAGGAACTGGTCCGGATGTTCTATGCGCAGAATGACAAAGCGGCGATGATCATCGACGAACGGTTCAATAACGGCGGACAAATTCCGGACCGTTTTATCGAGTTGCTCAATCGTCCCGCGTTGGCATACTGGGACGTGCGTGACGGCAAAAACTGGTCCTGGCCCCCGGTGGCTCATTTTGGACCCAAGGTCATGTTGATCAACGGTTGGTCGGGTTCGGGAGGCGACGCCTTCCCGGATTATTTCAGGAAGGCCGGTTTGGGGCCCCTGATCGGCACCCGCACGTGGGGCGGGCTGATCGGGATCACGGGAGCCCCTGGCTTGATCGACGGTGGCAGTGTAACAGCTCCTACCTTTCGGATGTATAATCCGGACGGTACCTGGTTCGCTGAAGGCCACGGCATTGAGCCTGATATCGCAGTGAATGAAGACCCCGCGGCGCTTGCCGCTGGTACTGATCCACAGCTTATAAAGGCGGTGGAAGTGTTGCTGGAGAAACTGAAAACAGCGCCTCCTTCCTACATAGCTCCTCCGCCAGCGGAAAGGAGATAAGGCCGGAATGCTGCCGGGCATAACCGGGAAATAAAAAGGGTACAATGCGTATGATTGTACCCTTTTTACATGAAGAAGTAAGCGGCCGGTAAAGCCCGCCCGCCCCCTGTATGTTATCCGTTGTTGACGGAAGCCACGTGCTCGGCCAGATCGACGAGCTTATTGGAGTAGCCCCATTCATTATCGTACCAGGAAACTACCTTGACGAAGTGATCATTCAGGGAAATGCCGGCATCCGCATCGAAAACAGATGTACGAGCATCGCCAACGAAATCCTGTGAAACAACAGCTTCTTCCGTATAGCCCATGATCCCCTTTAGTTCGCCTTCGGCAGCATTTTTCATCGCTTTTTTGATGTCCTCGTAGCTGGCACCCTTTTCCAGACGGGCCGTTAGGTCCACCACTGAAACATCAGCAACCGGCACACGGAATGACATTCCGGTAAGCTTCCCGTTCAGTTCAGGGATTACTTTCCCTACTGCTTTGGCTGCTCCGGTTGATGAAGGAATGATGTTATTCAGGGCCGCGCGTCCGCCTCTCCAGTCTTTTCCGGACGGGCCGTCAACGGTCTTCTGAGTAGCAGTGGTTGCATGAACGGTGGTCATCAACCCTTCAGCAATCCCAAAATTGTCATGCAATACTTTTGCCAGGGGAGCCAGGCAATTAGTTGTACAGGACGCATTCGACACAAAATCCATGTCTTTGCTGTAGCTCTTATGGTTGACACCCATTACAAACATAGGCGTATCGTCTTTTGATGGCGCTGACATAACCACTTTTTTAGCACCCGCTTTCAGGTGCCCTTCAGCCGTTTGCTTCGTCAGAAAGAGCCCGGTGGATTCCACGATATAATCCGCGCCTACTTCGTTCCAGCGTAGATCAGCCGGGTTCCTTTCAGAAGAGACCCGGATCGTTTTTCCGTTTACCACCAGGTGACCGTCTTCTACCTTTACTTCTCCTTTGAATTTTCCGTGTACCGAATCATAAGTCAGCAGGTAAGCAATGTATTCTGCGTCCAGCAGGTCGTTGATGCCCACTATCTCTACATTCGGCCTGTCTATGGCAGCCCGGAAGACCAATCTTCCGATCCTTCCGAATCCATTAATTCCTAATTTCATCATCTTATTGTTTATGTGTTAAATTGACAAAACTTTAGCGATCTCAGCAAGTTCCTCATCAAAAGGACTGTGCCTGCTGATAGCCAGTGAAAGCTCAGTGAACCGAACCCGGTTGTTAACCATGCCGATCATTTTTCCGCTCACATTGTTCAACAATGCTTTCACAGCGGCATATCCCATGCGGCTGGCCAGTACCCGGTCGAAGCAAGTCGGGCTACCGCCACGCTGCAGATGACCAAGTACTGTCACTTTGGTGTCGTAATGATCGAATCTCCGCTTCACTTCTTCGGCAATCTTCAGGGCACCCCCGCTTTTCTCTCCTTCGGCCACCACCACAATGCTGGAAGATTTTTGATTTTCAGCACCTTCGGTCAGCTTTTCGATCAGGGAATCGATAGCTGTTTCCTTTTCGGGGATCAAAATAGCTTCAGATCCGCCGGCAATGCCCGCCCAGAGCGCAATGACCCCGGCGTCGCGTCCCATGACCTCTACAAAAAACAAGCGGTTATGCGAAGCCGCGGTATCCCGGATCTGATCAATGGCATGGATCACGGAATTGTTAGCCGTATCAAAGCCAATGGTAAAATCAGTCCCGAACAAGTCGTTGTCGATGGTACCCGGTATCCCAATGACCGGAAAACCAAACTCCCGGGAAAAGACATCCGCTCCGCTGAATGTGCCGTCACCCCCGATCACGATGAGTGCATCCACCTCTGCGGCTTTCAGATTATCAAAGGCTTTCCGGCGACCTTCCGGAGTTTTAAATTCCATGCACCGGGCCGTTTTTAAAATGGTGCCGCCGCGCTGTATAATATTACTCACCGCATGCGAAGGAAGCGGAATAAACTCATTATCGATGAGTCCCTGGTATCCCTTCATTACCCCCATCATCTCAATCTCATGATAAATCCCTGTCCGGACAACGGCGCGGATACAAGCATTCATACCGGGGGCGTCTCCTCCCGAAGTCAGGACCCCAATTTTACTGATACTTTTTTGCATTGATATTCTTACTGTTATAACCGGATGCCAGGGAACTTGTTCAAAAGATCTTCCGACAGCTTGTAAAATTATTTATTTTAAAGCAAAATCAAAACACCTTATTGTATTTTTTACAATAACCTTTCTGGTTTGAGGTTTCTGGGTTTTTAGTGTTATCGTTCAAAGGTCCTGGCGCCAGGCAACTTTTACGAAATCCTTCTTTATATTCCAACTTCAAACTGGCAACCCGAAACTGTTGCGGAGCGGCCTACCCCCGATTGGCAACTTTAAGATGGTATTCAACCAGATCGTCGATGGGCGACCGGATGATTTTCCCGACCGACATGCCGTATTCAGTGCTCACTTCCCGCAGAATATCCCTGAAATTGTAGCCTACCGAACCAATGCAATTGAAGCTGTATTGCTGGTAATTCGGGTAGCGGGATACCAGGTTTTGGAAGAAGAGGACGAATGATTCTTTGACTACGTCACGGGCGTATTCTACGAAGTTATTATTGTCGTAGATGAATTTGCTGAAGCTGGCCAGGAAACGGTTGGGGAGTGGTTTGTTGAGCAGGTTGTCGAGAATATCTTCGCTGTTGAGCTTGTAGGTGTTGTAGAATATTTCTGACAGGGAAGGGGGCATAAAACCCCGCATGTAGTCGCGGAGCAGTCTTTTTCCGATGGATGAACCACTGCCTTCATCGCCAAGGAAATACCCGAGGGAATCGATGTTCATGGTGATCTTTTCTCCGTCGTACAGGCAGGAATTGGTGCCTGTGCCAAGGATGGCAGCAAAACCAGCTTCGGTGCCCAGCAAGGCTCTGGCCGCGGCAAGCAGATCGTGGCCGACATGAAGGTTGGCGTTGGTAAAAATAACCCGCAGGGCTTTTTCCACGATTGAGGCCTTCTCCTCGTTGTGGACGCCGGCTCCGTAATAATTTACTTCGGTGATCTTATCAACGGCAAGGTTATCAGGTAATGAGTTTTGCAGGGATTTGACAATTTTTTCGGTATCGATAAAATATGGATTATACCCTTCAGTATTGAAATTGATCCGCTTTTGGTTGTCATCAATCAGG
>DATCYD010000192.1:0-15409 GCA_036570465.1 Anseongella sp. | reverse complement strand
GTTGCAGAAAGATGATATCCCGTACCTTCCGGTAGAAAAGCCCCGCGGATAACTCTAAACTTCGATCGCCATTTTCCACACGATACCGGCCGTTCAGGTTAATATTATCGCTGTGTTCGGGTTTAAGATCCATGTTCTCTTTCGTCAACCTGCCATCACCGAAAATCTCCTGTTCGTCCGGCAGGCGGGTTGCATATTCATACGAAGCTTTTACCAGGTAATCTCCGCGTTTCCACCTTACACCACCCAGGTAGCCCAATTGCTGTCCGCTGCCGGAGGAACGGTATCCCATCCCAAAGTTATCTGTTGTATATCCTTCGGTTTTAAATTGATAGTATTTAACGGCAAGAATGCTCTCCATTTCTTTACCCAGCCACTCAGAGCGAAGTCCCAGTGCAGTATTGGTCTTGCTATAGACGGCGGGCACACTCAGCACATCGATCCCTTCTACAGCGGAAATAGCACCCAGCGGATCGCTGCCCTCACGGTTCTGCCGGTAATATAATTCACTGAAATCCAGAAAATGCTTGTCTGAAAGCTCGTAAGAGATATTCAGCCGGGACGAAAAGAACCGGTAATCAATTTGCTGATTATTGCCCAGGTTGATCTCCCCGGGCTTCAGGTTATGCCCGACGATCTGACCATCCCAACCATAACTAACGGTTGCCGTGTCAATAAACCTGGTTTTGAAAAGGCTGTATGTGCCAATCAGATTGACTTTCAACCGTTCATCCAGGAAATCCTTTTTATAAGTAAGCAAGCCGGTGTAGTTTCTTTCCTTAGAGTATGGCTTTCCATACACCTTATCCATCTGCGAATCGTGCTGTATCTCCTTATAGAAGCTGGAACCGATCACGGTCAGCCGTATATCGTCCGCCCAGGCCTTGTTTTGAATGCCTGCATAACCTTCCGCATAATACGTGCGTAAAGCGTCATGGAAACGTTCGGTATCCCGGTAGGTAGTTGGGCTTGTCGGGAAAGGAACCCTGACAATGTAGTTGTTGTCTGAATAATTGAAAGAACCGCTGCCACCCAGGTACCACGTCTTGTTTTTGCTTTTCCATAACGCATTGGCTGTTACACGGTGCGTGTTAAATGAGCCGCCTTCATAAGATAACTCTGCGAAATTTTTGTATTCTCGCCTGGATACAAAGTTGATCCCGCCACCCAACGCATCGGAAGCAAGGTACAGGGGCATTGCGCCTTTGTATATCTCCACTCGCTCCAGCATGTTTACCGGAATGGTACCCAGGCTGAAACCATGACCGAACAGTTCGATTGGAATTCCATCTTTGAATAACCGGACAGCCTTTCCCTGCAGGCCTCCCAGGTTGATCTGTACAGGTGCTCCAACCCCTCCATCACTGCGCAGCCGAATGCCAGAGGCTCTGTTCAACACTTCGCTGATGTCACCGCCCTTGTCATAAGATCCTTTAAGATCAATCGCCTGAACGGAGAAGGGAGATTGCGCAATCGCTCCCCTTGCGGTCAGTGCTTCCACAGTTACTTCCTGAAGAGCTACCGGATTATCGGTGCCTTCGCCCAACTCAAAATCAAAACGATTATCCTTTTTGCAATCAATGTATATCTCCGCACGTTTCAATAACACCGTATCCAGAAAGAATTGCAAGGTGTGATTACCATGTTCCAATTCCACCATCAGGGTTCCCAAGGCATCAGTATGCCCACTAAAAGCCCCATCTATCAAAATAGTGATGTTATTCGCCGCTTTGCCATCCCGATCGCCAACATGAATGCTCACAGGACAGGCTGCTGCAAGCATAGAAACGATCAACAACAAGCAGGTATATAATATCTTGATCAATACTCCTTATTTAATCCAATTATAAATAACCTTTGCGGCAGCGGCAAAGGTATCCATTTTTCTGAAAAGTACATATGGATCATGAAGTATTTTTGAAGGAGAATGGTATGAGCAAGTCCAATACATGACCTGCTGCGCAACTATGTGCCGGAGCTTGTTCACTGCGGGCAAAAGATTATGCCGAACGGCTTGCCGGCAAGGTTTACCTGAGAATTATAAGGACCCATCCCCTGCCGTAAGACCCGATCCGATTTTCATCATTTTTTTTAGTTTCGCAACTTTAAGTCGTTTGTATTGTCTTACATATTTTCTGTCATTTTCATTGTCATACACCAACTGAACCTCGAAGTAATTGATGTGTTCTAATACAGCAAGCACAACAAATAGTGTAGTTACGATTCCATCGAATATTCCCCTAAATGGACTAAAGCTAATGGTTATGATAGTTAGTATAAAAAATCCATAATTCAATATTTTTAAAACCCTAAACAGCTGAATAAAATTATGCTGCCTTTTGAGTCTTAGTTGCCTGCTGATGCAGAGCCAAAGATAACTGCCCTCTATCAACAAGATCCCGTTTAATATCATGGCAACAATTGAATTCAGACCAAATTCTTGATTGCTAATACGTCCAATAATCCAGAATCCAAATGGTAACCAAAAAACATTAATGAATTCTACTACATATAGTTGTCTTAGTCTTCCAAGAAGTTTATCTCGCTTCATTTCTTCCACCGTCTATTTTATTCCAGCCATAAATTCCTTCCCAGGTCGTGGTTCCTTGATGATATCTCAAATATCGGTATTATCGATCAGTTCTGGCTGTTTCCGGGCATTATTTACTAACAGCCAGTAATCACAGACCGGAATGTATAGATGTCTCACAATAGGGTTAACTGCGCCAGCCGCCGGCCTGCGGCCGGCTCCTCTTACTCACTGATCTTGTTAGAACACCAAGGGGGAATTTCGAAAATAATTTCAAAAGTTTACTTATTTTCGTCATGAATACTACCAACTGCTCAGAGGTATCGCAGAAACAGGCAATTGGGATAAACGGGAAACCATCCGGCCGGGGCAACCTTCCCGGCAAGCCGGAGTTGTCAAACATAAAGGAAGAACTTGCTAAATGATGAAAGGAAAGACATTGGTCGGTTTACCGGCTATTTTATGCATTGCCTCCCTTGCATTAGGCCAGGAGCAGGCAGCGACACAGGAACGCCCAAATATTATCCTGATCCTGGCCGATGACATGGGTTATTCCGACCTCGGATGCTACGGCAGCGAGATCAGGACGCCCAACCTGGATCGGCTGGCCGCCGGAGGCCTCCGTCTTACCAACTTCTACAATGCGGCGAGATGCTGTCCTACAAGGGCTTCCCTACTGACAGGAGTTTATCCCCACCAAGCAGGAATGGGCGGTATGACAACCATGACCCCTGATACTACCAGGACGACCCCCTACCAAGGGTACCTGAGCAGGAACACCGTTACCTTGGCGGAGGCCCTGGGCCAGGCTGGTTATTATTGCTCCATGTCAGGCAAATGGCACGTAGCGGAAGAACATCCCAACTGGCCTATGGACCGAGGTTTTGACGATTATTTCGGCCTTATAAGCGGAGCGGCTAATTATTTTGATATTACCCTTGCCAAGAAGCCTGGCATGAAAAGGCATTTTGCCAAAGGGAACCAGGAGTACATGCCTCCCCGGGAAGGATTTTATATGACGGACGTCATTACCCGGCATGCCGTGGAGACCCTTGAAGGCCGCGCCGGCAAGAAAGAGCCCTTCTTTATGTATGTTGCTTATACTGCCCCTCATTATCCCCTACATGCACTGCCCGAAGATATTGCGCGTTACAAGGGCATGTACACGGAAGGCTGGGACAAGCTCAGGGAAAAGCGATACCAAAAGCAAAAGGAGCTGGGGATTGCAGACGCTTCTATGCAGCTATCTCCCCGCGATCCGCAGGTGCCTTCATGGGAAGAGGTAGGAAACAAAGAGCTGCTTGAGTTGAAAATGGAGATCTATGCCGCGCAAATCGACCGCATGGACCAGGGGATCGGACAGATCCTGGAGAAGCTGGAAGAGACGGGGGAAGCAGACAATACCCTGATCCTGTTCCTGGCTGATAACGGGGGCTGCGCCGAAGGGGGGCTTTACGGCCATGATTACCGGAACAACGGAACACTCCCCGGTGGAGTGGAATCTTACCAGTCTTACGGCAGGGGATGGGCGAATGCCAGCAATACACCCTTCCGTTATTACAAGCAATGGGTACACGAAGGCGGTATTGCCACTCCCTTTATCGCGTATTGGCCTGCAAGGATCAAAAATGCCGGAGGACTGGTTCGGCAGCCAGCACATATCATAGACATCATGGCCACGCTCCTGGAAGCAGGCAAGGCCGATTACCCGGCAAATTATAAAGGCAGGCAGATCGTTCCCCTGGAGGGGCTAAGTCTCCTGCCTTGTTTTACCGACAAGCCTGGAAAAACGCATGAATACCTTTTTTGGGAACACCTAGGCAACATGGCCGTCATGAAGGGGAAATGGAAGCTGGTATCTCAGCAAAAGGAGGGTAATGGAAAGTGGGCATTGTACAATCTGGAAACCGACCGCGCGGAAGAAAGGAACCTGGCAGGACAGCACCCCGAGCTGGCCGCCGGGCTGCTTCAGGCCTATACGGGCTGGGCAGGCAAAGCAGGGGTCAATAAGAAGATCTCCGAAGAATTCCTGGACAAATAGAACTACAATAATGAACGAGGCACTAACATTGACGCCGGCAAGGCTGTACCGGCTGGATGATTCCCTCTAATTCTTTCCGGAGAAGCCCTATTTTTTAAACAGAAATATGACTTTGGAGGAATCGTCTATTCCATCCATCTTCAGTCGGTATATAACTTCCCCATCCGGGAATTTCGATTATCGTTTCTTTTTCTGTCCAAAATAACCTGAGAAAAAGGGCATGAGAAAGCCGCTAAGTTTTACCTTAGCGCTGAAAAGGATATGATGAAATACCGGAGGAATGTTAAGAAATCGATAAATTGCTGCGCTGAAATTAAAGAAATATTTATGTTTGGCAACCTATTTCCAATTATAAAAAAGATAACGCTACCCGTATTCCTGCTCATTTTTGCTGTTGGAGTGCAAAATTCGGTTGGGCAACGTTATCTTGAAGAAGTTTTCTCTAAAGTAGATTCCGTCCCCGATGTAATCTATGGGCAGGCTATTAACTATCAAGGTGAAAACCAGTCATTATTTTTTGATTTTTATTCTCCCTATGGAGATACTTCTAGACGGAGACCTTTGCTGATATATGCCCATGGAGGCGGCTTTGGCGGAGGGTCCCGAAAATATCCTTCTATAGGTACGATGTGTGAGAAATTGGCTCGCAGGGGTTACGCGGTTGCCAATATAAGCTATCGGCTGGATCCTCATTTCGACTATTCTAAAAGTGATACTAACCGTAGAGCAATAACGGATGCGATGCATGACATGCGGGCGGCAGTTCGTTTTTTTAAGGCAAATCAAGCAAAATACGGAATTGACACTTCTAATATATTCATTGGTGGAGAATCAGCGGGGGCAGTTACTGCTATGACGGTTGGGTACGTAAACAAAAAGAGTGATTTGAAAGCTTATCCCAAGACATCTCCCTACAACTTAGAAGGAAACAGTGGTACGCCTGGGTACTCCTCCAAAGTGAAGTCTGTCCTTTGCCTTTGTGGAACAATTCCAGATACCACCGCCATGGATTCTCCTGATGATCCGCCTTTACTATGGGTTCATGGATCATCTGACCCCATAGTCTCCTTTTCTTTGGCGGAAGAAATACTCGAACGGGCGGAGAACATTGGGATCTCATATCAAAAGAGAGTTTTTGAAGGGGCAACTCATTGTCCCTGGATAAAAACGTTGCCAAACTCGGAGCTGTACCTGGATAGCCTAGTAAATTATATGTCTCAATATATGCATCCTTTAATCACAGAGGGAAAACTGTGACATGTGAATTGCATCTTGAAACTATAATAAACCATTCGGTACGAAAAAAGGTATCGATAACATTGAATGATATCACTCCGCTTCAAATATTTCCGAATACTTTTCTTCAATACGCATTACCTCATCGGGAATAAGAGCCCCGAATTCCTTGGTTCTGGCCCGTTCGGACAGCTTACCGCGCCCTTGCTCCAAAAAGCGAATTAACAGCGCTACCGTCTTATCCGGCATTTCAAAATAATTGTCCAGGTAATCCTTCAGCCGGTCGTATTTTTCCAGATAATCTACTTCGTCAGGGATAGTTTGTTCTATTGTCTGTTGGACACAACTATATAGAAACTCAGCCTGTCTGGTTGCATCGAAGTAACGATACAAATCTATGGTGTCATTCAGCACCTCTACATTGTTACTTTCATCAGGTTTCCAGTCGACAAAATTTAGACGAGGCATCGAAAATTCTTCCAGTATTTTCCGGTATTCATCAAGCCGTTCCAAAATAATAGCCGACACAGGGAAGATCATTCCCTTAGCAACATACTCTTTTCTTAATAGCACATGGTGAATCAAATAGCGGTGTATCCTACCGTTTCCATCTACAAAAGGATGGATAAAGACAAATCCAAAAGCTATCATGGCTGCGGCCAACACCGCATCAAAGTCATGCTCAATTTCCAGTTTCTGACCGGTTTCTATCAACCCATCTATCAGCAATTCCAAGTCTTTCCATCTCGCGGAGATATGATCCGGTATGGGTGCACCATAATGTCGGTCATGTTCACCAATGAACCCTTCTTGTTGCCGAAATCCCATCTTGGTAAACCTTGGATTGTCTATTACGATTTGCTGCAATCGTATCAATTCTGCTTTTGTGATAGGCCTTTGCCCAGCCTGCCCTATGGCACGTCCCCAACGTTGTGCCCGATTTTGAGGAGGCCTTTCGCCCTCTATGGCATAAGATGCTTTTGAATCTTTCAATAATAAAAAAGCGGCAGTTCTGGCCATTACATCGGGATGGATACGGCCTATCATGTCTTTTATCTCCTTTGACAAATCAAGCGCTATATATTGATCCAATAGGTCAGTTCTTCTTATCATGGGGCAGAATTCCCTTGCTCCCGGCAGATTATTTCGTATGCGTTGTCTTTTGGATTTTTCAACCGAACTTGTACATCCGTATTGAATACGGGTATCAACCAGGTCGATATAATTTCCCGCGGTCATATCAGGTAGATTCAATCGTGCATCCATAAGCCATTCGTACAAGAACCATATTTTTCTGCGGTATTGTCCGGTCGGTTCCTCAACAATCAATCGGGCCAGCTCCGATGCATCCAGTTTTTCAAACAATTTCTTAAGCAGACAAAGTTCTATACCCTCATACTTGAGTGCGAAGGTAAGATGTCCTATCAACGTATCATCCGGCCTATACCTGGGTGTAAATACCCGCCATTCGGTAGTTTTATAACGCTTATGTTTATGGCTGATAATTGATAGCATATCTGGTACCGGAACTCGCAAATCATACGCATACAGTATTCCTGCATATCCCACCAGATATCCCTCTTCCGGTGTTATCCGTTCCTGAAAAACAGTTACAAGCGATGAAAAACATATATTTTTCATATCAACTCCTGAATTTTAATTTGCCAAAGTTATGAAAACCGATTAAAATCTGTGAAAAATGATTTTAAAACACCTGTTCATATGAAATACAGATACGAAATCGCTGCTATGTAAAAAGCAGCCTGGTACGATCCGCTCACCCCACCCATCAAAAAAGTGTCAGGCAGATGAGGCATTTAGAACACCTGACCTCCCCTGCAGCCGGGATGTATACGACGCAATCGCCAAAAAAAATTTGATAATCATTCGGGATTTACAGAAATTGCCGTAAAAAGTATTCCATGTTCAAGATTTTCATTGCCGCTATCGCATGTTCCGTCAGTTCCCTTAGTTGATGGTATCTTTTTTATAAAAGATATGTATCCGTGCCAGCCTGATTAAGTGCAGGTCGCTTCGTGCCGCCGGTTTCGGTTCATTTCGGCTGAAGGACGTTTGTCCAACTTAAATTCGCTACGCGCTGCGTAACCAATTGGTCAAAGTCGGGAAAAGCAAAATAGGACTACCTAAAATTTTCTAAGTTGCCTTCCGAAACCCTTTGCCAAAATCGTATTTATCGACGGTCACATTTGGCTCATCTGAGGTCAAAATCAATACTGGCCTTCAATGAGGTATCATTTTAAGGTATGGGTTATTTCGACACCCTAAAAAAGGTAATAAAGACGCAATGCCTTAAAGTTTTTTAAGGTATTGTTTGGTGATGAATATAATTTTGAGGTCAGGTTTAAGCCTCGCCTTCAATACTTCCTGCGTAATTTCCATTTTGTGTTATAAACATAACATAAAATTATAACAGAGCACCTTCTGCCGAGCATTTACTCAGCCTTCCCTGTTTCCTCGCTCAATTGGCGTCGAACAACCCCAGCGTATAGCTGCGTGGGGCGGGAATTGGGGACCTAATGTAAAAATTCAAAATAGGTTACCGAATAGGTATCATTTATCCTGCTTTTCCTTGAATACTTTGGCTTATCTTAAAATAGAAAAAGCCTATAAATCAACGATTTAAAGGCTTTTTGGTGACAGATGATGTCTAAAAAGTCGGGGTGATGGAAATCTGTTAGAACACTTACGACAAATCTTGAAAGCAATTGTCAATTTTATTAGAGATAATGGAAAAGATTCTCGGAAATAATACCATTCTGATAATCCACTCATTTATACTCTATTCAATATCTTGTCAAGAAAGGGCCGTTTCTGACACAATATAAAGACGGTCTTCAACCGACCTTTTAATCTGGGGTTGGAGAAAACTGCCGCCTTCAAACGTAAATCCTATCTTTGGCATGGTGGCTGGATTACTGATCATTCAATCATTTACTCTATATGTCCGAATCACAACATACAGAATACAAAGCTTCCTGGCAGGATGAATACCTCAAATGGATATGCGGCTTCGCTAACGCAAACGGTGGTAAATTATATATCGGAATCGATGATAACGGAGAGATATCAGGAATTGATAATTACCACAACTTATTGGAACAATTACCCAACAAGTTCCGAGACATCCTAGGTGTATACGCCGAGGTCAATCTGCAAAATGAAGGAAGCAGGCATTACCTGGAAATCATCGTTCCCCGTTATGACGTACCCATTTCATTGAGGGGTAGATACTATGTCCGCACCGGAAGTACCTTGCAGGAACTAAAGGGGCCGTCATTAAACGATTTTATTCTGAAACGAACCGGGAAGACCTGGGACGATCTGCCGGAAGAGAGAGCATCTGTTGACGATATAGATAAAGTAACCATTATACAGTTTCTCAAAGACGTAAGAATATCCAAACGCATCCATGTGGAGGATGATATCAGAATCCCCGACCTACTCGAAAAACTACGCCTACTCGAAGATGGGCGTTTGAAAAGAGCAGCTATTATCCTGTTCGGAAAGGATCCCGGAAAATTTTATCCAAATACGGCCGTCAAGATCGGAAAATTTGGAAAATCGGATGCCGACCTAAAATTTCATGAAGTCATTGAAGGCAACCTGATCCAACTGAAAGAAAGGATCGGCGAAATGCTTAATGCCAAATTCTTTATTCACCCAATTGACTTTGCGGGTATGCAGCGAATAGAGAAAGATGAATATCCGGTTGCTGCTGTGCGTGAAATGATACTTAACTCGCAGGTGCATAGAACCTGCATCGGAGCGCCAACCCAAATCCGTTTGTATGATGATGATTTCAGTATCTGGAACGATGGTGGCCTGCCCGAAGGAATTACCGAAGAAGACCTAAAGCGCGTTCATCGATCTAAACCAAGAAATCCGTTGATCGCGGACATTTGTTTTAAAGCTGGCTATATTGATTTCTGGGGAAGGGGAACTATCAAAATCATCGAAGCTTGCCGGGAAGCCGGACTGCCGGAACCAGTATTGAGAGAGGAACAAGGCGGATTTTTGAGCAAAATATTTAAAGACCGCTTCGGGGAAGATCAGTTAAAGAAAACAGGATTAACTGAAAGACAGATGAAAGCGGTCGGCTATGTAAAAAATAGTGGAAGAATCACTAATTCTGATTATCAGAAACTTTGTGAAGTCTCTGAACGTACCGCATTACGTGATCTCGAGGATTTGTATGTCAAAAATATTTTTCAAAAGAAAGGGGAGAAGAAAGGTACTTACTATGAATTGAGTAATGGCGGTTAAATGGCGGTTAAATGGCGGTTATCTGGCGGATATGGCGGTTATCTGGCGGATATATGTAAATGTTTACTAAGAATACAGAATAAGTATCCCCCTTGAGGCTGGTTCATTTGAGAGTAAAGATGCCTGAGAAAACGCATCGAAAAATTGCCCACTTTCAGATCTGCGTATTCCGGATTAAAGTTCGCCAGTGATCCTGGACAAAGTTCGCCAAAAAATTCGGAACAAAGGGTATCACGTTTTCAGGTGGAAAACACCGGGGCGTCCGATTGGCGGGCTGTAGCATCGGCTGACAATCCGGCATAAGGGCACAAAAAAATCCGGATTAAAGTTCCCCGCTTTTTGGGAACGAAAGCCTGCAGTATTCGGGAATACCGCCGCAATCGAATTATTAAAGTGGACTACCTAACGGCGACCAAGAACGGTCAACGATACCTGTTAAAAAGGGCCTGGATTGATCGCTATTACGAGAATAACTCAAACCTCAACTAAGATGGACGATTTCAATAAAGATTATTATAGAAAAGGGAGGAAAATCATTGAATTTTCCATTATGGGTGACGATAGGGTCTATCAAATTGCAGACCGTCATTCATACAAATTCGGGAAAACAAAATTGACAATTCCTACGCCCAATATTGCTGGCATTTTTCTGAATGCTGCAGAAAAAGAAACTACTTTAGCGGAAGGCATTTTTAAAAAAAGTATTCAGCCCCTTTTTAATCTAAAAGAGGATATCAAATTAGACGAAATCCAAAGTGCTATCTGTAATCTTCCCCTAGCCAGCCACATTCAAAACTAAAGAATTCCAATCACTGCCGGAAAGCACGCAATTTCGAGGTATCAGTTTGTTGATGACGGCGATCTCGAAGAGGTGTGGATAACCGAAGCCTTTATTCCAGATAACTGGGACATTGTTAAAAAGGAGTTCGCCCTTGAAGGAGATGCCTTAACAGTCACCTACACGATAAGGAGTCATGGTGGCAAGGAGGAAACCAGGGAGTACAAAGTAAAGATCGACACAGGCGAGAAGGTTTGATGCATGTCGAATTCGTAAATGGAATTTTTATATTTATCTCATTACCATAACGCAATCAGAGTAATATGAACCACGACATTAAAATAGCCGAACGGCTCCTTTTCTTTCGAAAGGAATACATAGGCAATGGCCGGGATATGGCCGAACTGTGTAATGTTTCGCCGAAAACTATCTCCCATGTGGAGCGCGGGCTTGCGAAAATCAATACCGAAATCCTACAGGCATTAGTACGGAAGAAGAATCTGAATGTGAATTGGCTGTTGACCGGAAAGGGTCACCCGATCGCAGGGGCAGCGGAGCGAAGGATTGACGCGGTGGACGTTCGGGGGAGCGTCGACATGTTGGAGAAGCGCTTACTACGCCTTGAACGCCTGATTGGTACGCTGGCCAGAAAGGCAGGGATTAATGACTAGGTCCCGTAGATCATTTCAACCACCTTCTTCATACCTTCCTGATCCATGCTGGCAAAATACTTTTGCGTAGTCGATATATCTGAATGCTGTATCGCATTCATGGCCGTTATAGGATCGGCTCCAGACTTTCGGAGGTTGTCCGCAAAGCTGTGCCTGGCAATGTGGAAATGAATCTGTTTTGTGATTCCGGCTTTTAAAGCTGCAAATTTCAGATTCCGATTAAAGACGGCATTCCTGGAAGATACCGCGGTGTACACCTGCTGCATGCCGGCATGCTCCTTCTGCCCCAAGGGGAACAGGTATTTGCCAGGCAGAAGAATGTATTCACTGATCAATACCTGCAGCTTGGAATGGATCGGGATATAAACTCGCTTCCGATTCTTGTTCATTGTGTATACGATGGTTCCGTTCCCGATCATCGATTTTTCGAATGCATAAATATCCCTGAACCGCATGCCCATGCAGTAGTAAGAGAACAAGAACATGTCACAGGCCAGCTTCTCCATGTCTTTTAACGATGGCCGGATATCCTCCAACAGCGCTATCTCCTCTTTTGACAACCGCTCCTTTTCCGATGGCTCACGTCTGACCCGAATAGCGTTGAACGGATTCATTGCCGGCGACGCGGCACCTTCTCGTATCGCATAATTGTAGATCATCCGCATGTAATCGATCGCCTTGGCTACCGTGTTCGGGTTATTCGGAATTTCGGCCAGTTTAATCATTATGTCTTCCAACTTTGACGGAGTAATCTGCGAAAGCAGTAGTTCGCCGGTTATATTGAATATCTTGTTTTTGATCGACCTCTCTTTAATATAGGTAGTATAATTGGATTGCTTAACCCGCTCCAGGTGCTTGTCCGCGAATAAAAAAAATGAGTAAGGGTTTTCCCCGGATATAATCACCCTTACCTGATCTGGATTGATCGGGGCGCCGAACGCCTCGCAGTCAATGATATATCTGTTCACCGCAAGCAGCTTCGATTCGAACAGGTTGTTTAATTCGCGAGAAAGCGGGTGCGAGCCCTTGACCAATTTCTTATCAAAATCCCAGAGTGATTCTTTCACACTTTTCCCGGAAGAAAAGAAATAATTCTTCTTATGGTAGAACCTGAACACGATCGGGCACGTGCCGTCCTTCTTCTTTTTTTCGGCTCTGAGGATTGCTGTAATATTGGCCATGACTTATACCCCTGGTTGGTTTGGGTATAACAAAGGTATAAGTTTTCGGGACTTTCGGAAAAATAGCACAAACTTAGGCGGCGATATAAAACAGAAAAACGGCCTCACCAATGCAGTTAAGGCCATTTAATTTCATGTTTATTTACTATCAGTCGGGGTGGCAAGATTCGAACTTGCGACCTCCTGCTCCCAAAGCAGGCGCGATGACCGGGCTACGCTACACCCCGATTGTGAAAATTTGTGGGGCAAAAGTAAGGAATCTATGTGATGTTTCCTACAATACTGATAAAAAGGGAAATGTTTTTGTTAGTAGCTTGTGATGAAACAGTCTGATATCATTCCTTTTGATTGGCAACGGATGCTGATGGACCAGTATCCAGCGGGTTTTTTATTGGAGATTATCTTCCGGGCGTTGATTGTTTTTCTGGTGGTGGTGGTTTCGTTGCGGGTGACGGGGAGGCGGGGGGTGAAACAGCTTTCACTTTTTGAACTTGTGTTTATTTTAACGTTGGGGTCGGCCGGAGGGGATGCTATTTTTTATCATGATGTTCCCTTGTTGCCGATTATTTTAACGTTTGCGTCTGTGGTGGGGCTGTATTTTATCGTTATTTATCTTATTTCCAGGAATGACCAGGTGGAAAAATGGTTGGAAGGGAAACCGCGTCGTGTGATTGAGGATGGGCATTTTGTAATGAAACATATTGAGAAGGAAAACTTTTCTCCGGAAGAGGTTTGTATGGAGTTGAGAGAAAAGAATGTGTCTCAACTGGGGCAGGTGAAAGCGGCAATCCTGGAACCTTCCGGGGGGCTAAGTGTCTTTTTTTACCCGGATGAGGAGGTTCGGCCCGGGATGTCCACTTTACCTTGGGAACGGGTGCTATCAACGGATGAGGAAATGGTGGATTTTTACGCTTGTGCCAGATGCGGATTTACTGAGAAGAGGGTGTCTGGCAAAGATTATCGATGCGTGCGTTGTCATCATGGCTTTTGCATGAGGGCGAGCGGAGACAAGCGAATTACCTGAAACTAATTAGCTTCTGTGCTTGAAATATTTTTTCGTAACTTTAGGGCAGGTAGTCTCCGGATCGTGGGATCAAAAGGGGTAGATCATGGCACTATTAACGTTTCTCGCATTTTACGAGTACCTGACCGGTATCTCTTCTCCGGTCAAGGTCAGGCTTCTGATCGAACGGGATAAACGGCTGCTTTTTCGCTCTCCAAGGAACATTGCTCAGATCAAATGGAATGACAAGATTGAAAATGATCGCATCCGGTTATTCAAGGAGTGGTTAAAGGTATTGGAGGGTAAAATCACACGTCAGCAGTTTGACCGGCTGATTATGTTGAAGCATTAACAACGGACTAACCGGTCATGTAGATTTTGCAGGGTTTTCCCGGGGTCTTTGCAGAAGCCGGCGTGTACTTTTGAGGTTTGGATAACGGCGCTTCGTGTGGCGGTGAGCCAACGGAAACGGGATGGTGGGTCCAGATGTGCGATGGGACCGGCTGATATTTCTCCACGACAAATTTTCTGAATGCTTTGCAGGTGAGCTTCCAGGTTATCGGGGGCGGTGTTGCCGCAGATTGCGTCCAGTCTTTGCTGGTTTAGTTCGATTGTGGCGTCCAGAAATGCCTTCTCCTTGCAATAAAGGATGATCCCCACGTTCAGGAATTCTTCCCGTTCTACTCGTGGGACAACGCGGATAACGGCGTATTCAAACAGATTGTTTCCTTGCATCCTGTGCCTCCTTCAAAAATATTCCGGAGTTTGCGATCCGGCGGTTCAGAAATGAAGTATATACCTGACGGCGATCATCGGGAGATAGCGTCTCCTGGTCACTAAATTGTTGTTCCTGGTTTTCCAGCCATTCGTCGGGGATCAGGGAGACGATCCGGCGGATGGTTTCGGGCTGCAGCAATGACCGGGAACGGGTGTCTGTTTCTTCCAATTGAGATGCCTGGGGCAAAAGGACGTGATCACGGATTTTTTCAAAAGGGCTGAGAGACAGTTTTTCCCAGTTGTCCCAGGAATGATGAAAATAGAGGGCTGCGCCATGATCAATGAGCCAGAGCTCCTGATGCCAGTTCAGCATATTGGTATTGCGTGCTGTCCGGTCAACGTTCATCAGAAGGGCGTCCAGCCACACGATCCGGGAGGCTGACAAAGGATCTGCCTGGCCTGCGGCTTGTCCGGCTGCGGGATCGTAGGTAATGGCGCCGGAGAGATAATGGAGTGCCAGGTTCAGACCTGTACTGGCCTTTAACAGATCCTGGATTTCTTCATCGGCTTCGGTGCGGCCAAAGGCCGGATCCAGTGTGGCAAATACCAGTTCAGGAACTTTCAGGCCAAGTTTTCTGGCAATTTCGCCGCCAATCAGCTCGGCGATCAAGGCTTTTACACCCTGGCCGGCGCCCCGGAATTTCAGTACGTATAAAAACCCATCATCGGCTTCGGCAATGGCGGGCAATGAGCCACCTTCCCGGAGGGGGGTTACATAGCGGGTTACGCTTACCGTACGAAGTTGAAGCGGGTTTTGCTGCATCAGGACAAAGATACATTTTAAAAACCATCGCTTATCGCGGCAAATTCTCAGTTTGCTTCAGCCATATGCGATACAACTCAAAAAAGGTGGGTGCGTCCAGCAATTCCACGGTGGGGTCCATTTTTTTGACTTCTTCCATAACCTG
>DATCYD010000191.1:0-12205 GCA_036570465.1 Anseongella sp. | reverse complement strand
CTTAAGTTCATCCTGCTTATATTTTTTCTATAGCCACCAAATGACTGACCTGCTTCACCATACCGATGATCTGGGGGGTTGCTTCCAGCTCAACGGCCTTGTTTATCCGGGTAAGCCCCAGGGCGCGCATGGTCTTTTTTTGCTTTTCGCTACGGTCAATAACGCTTCTGATCTGCGTAATTTTAATCTTTGCCATGTTGGTTGCCTATCTATCCGTTAAATACTTTATCCAGGTTAACACCCCGCTGTTCTGCGACAGCGATGGGATCGCGGAGTTTGCCAAGCGCGTCAATAGTAGCCTTTACCACATTGTGCGGGTTAGACGATCCTCTTGACTTGGCCAGTACATCTGTAATACCGGCGCTTTCCAGCACCGCACGCATGGAACCGCCGGCGATCACCCCGGTACCATGAGCAGCAGGTTTCAGCAATACAAATCCACCTGAATACTTGCCGTATTGTTGATGAGGTACTGTTCCTTTCAGAACGGGAACCTTGATCAGGTTTTTCTTGGCATCGTCAATTCCTTTCTGAATGGCTTCGGTTACTTCCTTTGCCTTACCCAGGCCATACCCGACTACCCCTTTTTCATCACCGACTACCACAATGGCTGAGAAGCTGAACGTACGCCCGCCTTTGGTAACCTTGGCTACCCGCTTGATAGCGACCAGGCGATCTTTCAATTCAATCTCGCTTGACTTAACTCGTTTTATATTTACAGTTGACATCTTCTGACAATTACAGGTTCAAATTAAAACAGGAGGCCACCTTCGCGGGCGCCGTCCGCCAGTGATTTCACACGTCCGTGGTAGAGATAACCATTCCGGTCAAACACCACTTTGGAGATTCCGGCGGCAGCGGCCCTTTCAGCCAGTTTCCTGCCAACTTCCTTCGATTGATCAATCTTGCTTCCTGTCACCTCAATATCTTTCAAAGACGCGGCAAGCAAGGTTTTGCCTTCATTGTCATCGATCAATTGAGCATAAATGGATTTATTACTTCTAAAAACCGTCAGTCTCGGACATTCATTCGTTCCTGAGATACGCTTACGGATCGATAATCTGATGCGATCCCTGCGTGAAAATCGTTTACCCTTTGCCATGATCAATTATTTTTTAGCGGCCGCCTTGCCGGCTTTTCTTCTCAATTCTTCACCCACGTAGCGGATACCCTTGCCTTTGTAAGGTTCAGGCGCCCTGAGCGAGCGGATTTTTGCTGCAACCTGGCCAACCAATTGCTTGTCGATGCTTTCCAAAATAATCTTAGGATTCTTTCCCTTGACAGTTTCGGTGGTCACCTTTACTTCAGGAGGCAACTGGAATACAAAATGGTGGGAGTATCCCAATACAAGATCCAGTACATTTCCCTGGTTCGTAGCACGATAACCAACACCTACCAGTTCTTGCTCAATCTTAAATCCTTCAGTCACTCCCGTTATCATATTCTGGATCAGCGAACGGTACAGTCCGTGCAACGCCTTGTGGCGCTTTTGCTCGGAAGGTCGTTTTACAACCAGTTCGCCGTCTTCCAGGCTAACGGTGATGTCCCGGTCCACCTGCTGGAAGAGCTCGCCTTTCGGTCCTTTTACCTTGACGGTATTATTATCACTTATATCTACCTGCACTCCGCCGGGGATCTGGATGGGTAGTTTTCCTATTCTTGACATGGACGGTTCCTTTCAGCTCTATTAATAAACACTACATAAAACTTCTCCGCCGATGTTCAGGCGCCGGGCTTCTTTATCCGTCATGACTCCCTTTGACGTGGAGACAATGGCGATGCCCAACCCGTTCAGAACACGCGGCATAGCCTTTACGTCGGCATACCGGCGTGAGCCCGGTTTGCTGACCCGGTCAATAGCCCGGATCGCGGGGATCTTGGTGACCGGGTGATACTTAAGGGCGATTTTTATCGTCCCCTGTACTTCGTGGTCTTCGAACTTAAAGTTGGCAATGTAGCCCTTATCAAAAAGTACTTTTGTAATTTCCTTTTTGATATTAGATGCAGGAATTTCAACAACCCTATGGTTGGCTTTAACAGCATTCCTTACTCTGGTCAAATAATCTGATATTGGATCGCCGTGCATTGTATTGATTTGATATCTTTTTTAACCCATAAACCGCCCTCCGGACATCCCATCAGGATGCGAATACGGGGCGGCAAAGATCGTTATTTTTTACAATAAAACAAAATCAAGCCTACCAGCTTGCTTTGGTTACTCCCGGGATTTTGCCGGCAAGCGCCATATCACGGAACGTCACGCGCGAGATGCCAAACTGGCGAATATATCCGCGTGGACGACCGGTAAGCTTGCAGCGGTTACGTACGCGCACGGCAGATGAATTACGCGGAAGCTTATCCAGTGCTTCCCAGTCGCCTGCCGCTTTCAGGGCAGCTCTTCTTTCAGCGTATTTTTCTACCAGTCGCCGGCGCTTTACGTCCCGGGCTTTCATGCTTTCTTTAGCCATTACTGATTGTTATTTTGATTCTTGAATGGTAATCCAAATTGTTTCAGGAGTTCCAGCGCTTCCGCGTCGGTTTCAGCCGAGGTCACAAAAGTGATGTCCATCCCGGCGATATTATTAATCTTATCAATGTTGATCTCCGGAAAAATGATCTGCTCGGTAACGCCCATTGAATAATTGCCGCGTCCGTCAAAACCTTTATCGGAAATACCCCGGAAATCCCGGATACGAGGAAGTGCTACCGATACCAGACGGTCCAGGAATTCATACATTTTCCGGTCGCGCAGGGTAACACGAACCCCGATGGGCATGTGTTTACGAAGCTTGAAGTTAGAAATATCTTTCTTGGATTTGGTAGCCACCGCGCGCTGTCCGCTGATGATGGTCATTTCTTCCACGGCATTGTCAATGAGCTTCTTATCAGTCACTCCTGCGCCAACACCCTGATTGAGGCATATCTTTTCGATGCAAGGTACCTGCATGCTGCTCTTATAAGCAAACTTTTCCTTCAGAGCAGGAACGATTTCCTCCTTGTACCTGGCTTTTAATCTTGGAATATAGGTCATTACTTAATCACCTCCCCGGACTTTTTAGCATAACGTTCCAACTTGCCATCATCATTGCGCTTCCTGCCGATACGGCTGGGCTTCCCGGATTTGGGATCGATGACCATCAGGTTGGAAATATGAATAGCGGCTTCCTGCTTCACGATTCCCCCGTTAGGGTTCTTCGCATTGGGCTTGGTATGCCGCGAAACGATGTTGGCTCCTTCTACAAAGGCACGCTGTTTTTCGGCTACGATTTCCAGCACCTTGCCTTCTTTACCTTTGTCATTGCCGGTAATAACGCGTACCTGATCACCTTTTTTCAGGTGAAGTTTCTGTTGCTTGTTCTTCTTCCTTTCCATGTTACAGTACCTCCGGGGCTAATGACACAATCTTCATGAATTGCTTTTCCCTGAGCTCTCTGGCTACGGGTCCGAAGATACGGGTCCCCCGCGGCTCATCGGACGCGTTCAGCAAAACAGCAGCGTTGTCGTCAAAGCGAATGTAGGAGCCGTCTTTACGGCGGACTTCCTTTTTCGTGCGTACCACCACGGCTTTGGACACCGACCCTTTTTTAATATTACCTGAAGAAACAGCTTGCTTAACGGTAACAACAATCTTGTCGCCCACCGTTGCATACCGCTTTCGCGTTCCTCCGAGCACCCTGATGCACAGCACCTCTTTGGCGCCGCTGTTATCGGCTACGTTTAACCTGCTTTCCTGCTGAATCATTATTTAGCCCTTTCAATGATATTGACCAACCTCCAGTTCTTGTTCTTACTGAGCGGGCGGGTCTCCATGATCTGGACCTTGTCGCCGATATTGCACTCGTTCTTTTCGTCATGCGCCATGAACTTGGTCGTTTTGTTCACGAACTTGCCGTAAATAGGATGCTTTACTTTTCGCTCCACATTCACGAGAATGGACTTGTCCATCTTGTTGCTGACAACCTGGCCTATCCTGGTTTTTCTTAAATTCCTTTCCATTTTCTGCTATTAATTAGTAGCCTCTTCCTTGCCGCGACGGGTCAGCTCGGTGTTCAAACGGGCAATGTCCCTTTTCAGCAGTCTGATCCTGAGCGGATTCTCCAGGGCCGACACCGCGTGACTAAACTTCAACCGGGTCAGATTGGATTGCTCCTCAGCGATGCGGTCAGTCAGTTCCTGCGTGCTCAATTCTTTTACCTCTTCGTATTTCATTGCGAAAATATTTGTGAATTACTCAACGTAATCCCGTCGTATGATAAACTTGGTGGTTACCGGCAGTTTCTGCGCCGCCAGTCTCATGGCTTCGCGGGCAACCTCCAACGGAACACCTTCTGCTTCAAACAGAATGCGTCCTGGTTTTACCGGGGCTACCCAATACTCGGGGGCACCTTTTCCTTTTCCCATCCGCACCTCAGCAGGCTTCTTGGTTACCGGCTTATCCGGAAAAACACGAATCCAGACCTGACCTTCACGTTTCATGAAACGGGTTACCGCGATACGGGCCGCTTCAATCTGCCTGGCGGTGATCCAGCAGGTTTCCAGTGATTTTATTCCGAAAGACCCGAATGCAAGCTCATGCCCTCTCTTGGCATTGCCTTTCATCCGGCCTTTTTGCATTTTCCTGAACTTGGTTCTCTTTGGCTGTAACATCGCTGATAAATTGACTTACTGTTTTTTCCTTCTGCCGCCGCGGCCACCACCGCCACCCGGACGACGATCGCGATGATCCATGTCCCTGGAAGAACGGCCTCCTCCTGTATTTCCGGCAATATTGGGAGACAAATCCCTCTTGCCGAATACTTCTCCTTTACAAATCCAAACCTTTACACCCAGTTTTCCGTAGGTGGTCTGTGCTTCTGAAAGGGCATAATCGATATCTGCACGGAATGTATGCAGGGGGATCCTTCCCTCTTTGTATTGCTCGGTGCGAGCCATTTCAGCACCGCCTACACGTCCGGAAACCATGACCTTGATGCCTTCGGCGCCCATACGCATGGTAGAAGCCAACGCAGTTTTCATGGCGCGGCGGAATGAGATCCGGGCTTCGAGCTGCCTGGCAATGCTTTCGCCTACCAGTTGCGCATCCACTTCGGGACGTTTGATCTCAAAAATGTTGATCTGAACATCCTTCCGGGTGAGCTTCTTCAACTCTTCTCTTATCTTATCGACTTCCTGGCCGCCTTTACCGATCACAATACCTGGCCTTGCCGTATGAATGGTGACGGTAATACGCTTGAGCGTACGCTCAATAACGATCTTGGAGACACCGCCCTTGGTAATACGGGCCCGCAGGTACTTGCGGATCTTTTCGTCTTCTACCAGTTTGTCGGCATAATTCTTACCGCCATACCAGTTAGACTCCCATCCGCGGATGATGCCCAGTCTGTTGCCTACCGGATTTGTCTTTTGTCCCATTTATTCTCTGAATTAGCTTTCTTTTTCGTCATTTTTACTGTCAACTACCAGCGTCACGTGGTTAGACCGCTTCCGGATGCGATATCCTCTCCCCTGGGGGGCGGGACGCAAACGCTTCAGCTGTCTGCCACCATCGACAAAGGCTTCCTTTACAATCAGTTCGCTCTCTTCGATAGCAACCCCTTCGTTCCTGGCTTGCCAGTTGGCTACAGCCGAAAGCAGCAATTTTTCCAGTCGGATGGATGCTTCCTTGGGGTTAAACTTCAATATATGCAAAGCATGCTCCACCTTCTGGCCGCGGATAAGATCAACCACCAGGCGCATCTTCCGGGGAGAGGTAGGACAATCTCTTAATTTTGCTACTGCTTCCATTTTTCCTTTTTATTTCTTTCTGTCACCTGAGTGGCCGCGGAATGTACGCGTTGGCGCAAATTCACCCAGCTTATGCCCTACCATGTTTTCTGTTACATATACAGGGATAAATTTATTCCCGTTGTGAACAGCAAAAGTATGACCCACAAAATCAGGAGAAATGGTGGACCGGCGCGACCAGGTCTTCATCACCGATTTCTTACCGGATTCCACAAGCTGCAGCACTTTCTTCTCCAGATTATGATCGATATAGGGGCCTTTTTTAATTGAACGAGCCATGGCTTATTTCTTTCTTCTTTCTATGATGTAACGATTGGACGCTTTCTTGTCATTGCGAGTCCTGTATCCTTTGGCGAGCACTCCTTTTCTGGACCGCGGGTGTCCTCCCGAAGACCGTCCTTCACCACCACCCATGGGGTGATCAACCGGGTTCATGGCAACACCACGAACGCGGGGGCGTCTTCCCAACCAACGTTTACGGCCGGCCTTACCCAGTCTTTCGTTGGTATGCTCTGAGTTCGATACCGTACCAATGGTAGCCATGCAGGTCTGAAGCACCAACCGGGTTTCTCCGGAAGGAAGTTTAAGTACCGCATACTTACCGTCACGGTTGGTGAGCTGCGCATAGGTACCCGCGCTGCGGGCCATGGAAGCTCCCTGGCCGGGATTCAGTTCAATGTTGTGAACGATGGAACCCAGTGGCATTTTGCCTAAAGGAAGTGCATTGCCCACTTCAGGTGCTACGGAATCGCCGGAAATCACCTTCTGGCCTGGTTTGACTCCTTCCGGTGCAATAATGTATCGTTTCTCGCCATCGGCATAATGAAGCAGTGCAATACGGGCGGTGCGGTTCGGATCGTATTCAATCGTTGCAACCGTGGCCGGAATATCAAACTTGTTCCGTTTGAAATCAATTACCCGGTATTTCTTTTTATGTCCACCGCCAATGTAGCGCATGGTCATTTTTCCTTTGTGATTTCTTCCGCCGCTACGCTTCTTTACGGCAACGAGCGATTTTTCAGGAACATTCGTTGTGATGTCGCTGTAGTCGCTTCCTATCCTGAATCTGGTTCCCGGGGTTACGGGTTTGAATCTTTTTACTGCCATTTCCTTCTGGATTATTCGTTACCGTAAAAATCAATGGTCTCTCCGCTGGCGAGTGACACCACCGCTTTTTTGAATCGCGTTGTACGGCCGCTTACGAAACCGCGACGGGTGCCGCGTGCTTTCCGCTTGCCTGCGTAACGCATGGTATTAACTGCTTCAACGCTTACGCCGTACATCTTCTCAACAGCACTCTTGATCTGGAGCTTATTTGCTTTCAGATCCACGAGAAAAACGTACTGATTCAGTTTGTCGGTCAGGATAGTCACCTTTTCGGTCAGGACCGGTTTCTTTAAAATCTCCATAATTACTTCGTAAACGCCTCCTCGATGGTTTTTACTGCCCCCTCGGTAATCAGCAGCTTGCCGGCGTTGAGCACGTTGTACGTGTTCAGGTCAGCGGCCGAGATCACCTGCGCCTTTTGCAGGTTCCTGCTGGCGAGGAAAATATTCTTATCGTTTGCAGCAAGGATCAGCATGCTCTTTTCGCCGTCAAGTTTCAGGCTGTTCAACAGGTTCAGGTAATTTTTCGTTTTGGGTGCATCAAAACTGAAATCAGCCAGTACAACGATGTTATTTTCCTTTGCCTTATGGCTAAGCGCTGACTTGCGGGCGAGCTTTTTAGTTTTCTTGTTCAGCTTAAATCCATAATCACGCGGCTGAGGGCCAAAAATACGACCGCCACCCCTGAATAGTGGGTTCTTGATACTTCCCTTACGAGAACCGCCGGTGCCTTTTTGACGGTGAAGCTTGCGGGTGGACCCGGCTATTTCATTCCGTTGTTTTGACTTATGCGTACCCTGCCGTTGATTGGCCAGGTATTGCTTCACATCCAGATATATCGCATGATCGTTCGGATCAATGCCAAATATCTCATCAGACAATGTAACCTTGTTACCCGTTTCCTTGCCTGTTATATCGACTACCTTCAGTTCCATTATTTCTCGATAATTACGTAAGACCCCCTGGCGCCCGGAATGGATCCGCTTACGACCAGTACATTCTGCTCCGGATACACCTTTATCACACGCAGGTTTTGAATCTTCACGCGTTCATTGCCTGTTTGACCCGCCATGCGCATGCCTTTGAACACCCTGGATGGAAACGAAGCGGCACCCAGTGATCCGGGTGCGCGGAGGCGGTTGTGCTGACCATGTGTCTGGCCGCCAACACCGCTAAAATTATGACGCTTTATAACTCCCTGAAAGCCCTTACCTTTGGAAGTGCCAATGACATCCACAAAGTCGCCTTCATTAAAGAGCTCTACAGTCAGGGTTTCACCCTGTTCCTTTTCTTCCTCGAAATACCTGAATTCAACAAGACGGCGTTTGGGCGTGGTGCCCGCCTTCTTAAAGTGCCCGGCCAGCGCCGCAGTCGTTTTCTTTTCCTTCTTTTCCTCAAACGCTAACTGAACTGCCGTATAGCCGTCCTTTTCTTCGGTCTTTACCTGGGTAACCACACAGGGACCGGCTTCGATGACCGTGCAGGGAATTTGCTTGCCTGCTTCGTCAAAGATGCTGGTCATGCCGACCTTTTTACCAATTAATCCTGACATTGTATTTGTTTTAGCATCGATCCTGGGGGAAGCGTGCTTCGCGCACTGTTGCTAGTTGCCCGGGACTTACCAATTAATTTACTTTTTCTTTCAGACCTTAATTTCAACTTCCACACCGCTGGGGAGTTCGAGTTTCATAAGGGCATCTACCGTTTTGGCGGTGGAGCTATAGATATCCAGCAGGCGTTTATACGCGCAAAGCTGAAACTGCTCCCGGGCCTTCTTGTTCACGTGCGGTGAACGCAGTACGGTATAGATTTTCTTTTCCGTGGGCAGGGGAATAGGTCCGCTAACCACAGCACCCGTAGGTTTTACCGTTTTTACGATCTTCTCAGCCGATTTGTCAACCAGGCTGTAATCGTAAGACTTTAACTTGATTCTGATCCGTTGGCTCATTTTTGTTGATTTATCCGAAGGGCAGATAGAGCGATAAACACCCGCCCGCCGGTCTTATATTTAATTCTTTGCTTTGCTTCCTTTAACCTTGGCAATCACTTCTTCCGCTACACTCTTTGGAGCTTCCGCAAAATGCGAGAATTCCATGGTGGAGGTAGCACGTCCCGAAGTAATCGTGCGCAGGGTGGTTACATATCCAAACATTTCGGACAGCGGCACCTTGGCCTTGATCACCTGCGCGCCACCGCGGGTGTCCATGCCTTCCAGCTGGCCGCGGCGCTTGTTGAGATCACCCATGACGTCACCCATGTTCTCTTCCGGAGTGGTTACTTCCACCTTCATGATGGGTTCCATCAGAATGGGCTTTGCTTTTGGCAACGCCATGCGGAAAGCAGTCCGGGCTGCGATCTCAAAGGAAAGGGCATCGGAGTCAACCGCATGGAAGGAACCGTCGTACAGACGCACTTTCATATCGCTTACCGGGTAACCGGCAAGTACACCGTTCACCATCGCCTCCTTGAAACCCTTTTCAACCGAAGGAATATATTCCCGCGGAATGGATCCGCCGACGATCTCGTTCACGAATTGCAGGCCGCTTTGACCTTCATCCACCGGGGAGATTTCCACCGTGAGATCTGCGAATTTACCACGACCACCGGTTTGCTTCTTGTACGTTTCACGGTGAGTTACACGGCCGGTAATCGCTTCCTTGTAAGATACCTGCGGCGCTCCCTGGTTACATTCTACCTTAAATTCACGACGAAGACGATCCACGATAATTTCAAGGTGAAGCTCGCCCATTCCGCTGATAACCGTTTGTCCGGTTTCCTGATCGGTCTTTACCTTAAAGGTAGGATCCTCTTCAGAAAGCTTTGCCAGGGCAACCCCCAGCTTATCTATGTCCGCTTGCGTTTTGGGTTCGATCGCCAGTCCGATCACAGGATCAGGAAATTCAATAGCCTCAAATACGATGGGCGCATTTTCCGCACAAAGGGTATCTCCCGTACGGATATCTTTAAACCCAACCGCTGCCCCGATATCTCCCGCTTCAATACGATCGATGGGGTTCTGCTTGTTGGCGTGCATCTGCATGATCCGTGAGATACGCTCCTTTTTCATAGTACGCGTATTCAATACATAGGAACCGGCATCCAGTCCTCCGGAATAAACACGGAAGAAGGCCAGACGCCCGACGAACGGATCGGTCATGATCTTAAACGCCAGGGCCGCGAATTTATCATCCGGGTCAGGCTTACGGGTTTCTTCGTTGCCCGTATCCGGATTGGTGCCCTGTACGGCAGGTACGTCACTGGGAGCAGGCAGGAATTTACATACCGCGTCCAGCATGGTTTGAACACCTTTATTCTTGAATGAAGAACCACACATCATCGGCGTGATCTTCAGCGCGATGGTTGCTTTCCGTACCGCTTCGTTCAATTCGCCCGGCGTGATGGTATCCGGATTGTCAAAGAATTTCTCAAGCAAGGCGTCATCAAATTCAGCAACAGCTTCAATCAGCTTGCCACGATATTCTTCCACCTGATCTTTCAGATCTTCGGGAATGGGAATTTCAGTAAAGGTCATTCCCTGGGTTTCGTCGTCCCAGACATAGGCTTTATTGAAAATAAGGTCAACAACTCCTTTGAAGGTATCTTCCGAGCCGATGGGAATCTGCAGCGGAACCGGATTGCCACTCAGGCGTTCCTTTACCTGCTTCACTACACTCAGAAAATCAGCTCCGGAACGGTCCATCTTGTTCACAAAACCGATGCGGGGCACATTGTATTTATTCATCTGCCGCCATACGGTTTCCGACTGGGGCTCCACACCACCTACCGCACAGAAAAGCGCAATGGCGCCGTCAAGCACACGAAGTGAACGTTCTACCTCCACGGTAAAGTCCACGTGACCCGGGGTATCAATGATATTGATCTGAAAATCATGCGAATCCGGCGTAGGCAAACCATGATCGGTCGGGAATTTCCAGAACGTAGTGGTAGCAGCCGAGGTAATGGTAATACCACGTTCCTGCTCCTGTACCATCCAGTCCATCGTAGCGCCGCCATCATGGACTTCGCCAATCTTATGAACTTTTCCAGTATAATAAAGTATCCGTTCGGTAGTGGTGGTTTTACCAGCATCTATATGGGCAGAAATCCCAATATTACGAACGTATTTTAAATCTCTCTTAGCCATTATAGGTATTCCTTAAAATCTGAAATGGGAGAACGCTTTGTTGGCTTCAGCCATCCGGTGCGTATCTTCTTTCTTTTTGACGGAAGCGCCTTCGCCTTTTGCTGCCGCGATGATCTCACCTGCCAGTTTCTCCTGCATGGTTTTCTCGTTTCGCTTGCGGGCGTAGCTGATCATCCATTTCATAGCCAGGGAAATACGACGGTCCGGACGAACTTCTGTGGGAACCTGAAAATTGGCGCCTCCCACCCTGCGGCTTTTTACCTCCACGGCAGGCATGACATTGTTCAGGGCCTTGCGCCATGTTTCCAACCCGCTTTCGCCGGTCTTTTCGTCAATGATATCCATGGCGCCATAAAAAATATTGTAGGCCAGGCTCTTTTTGCCGTCCCACATCATATTATTGACAAACCTGCTCACCATCACTTCATTGAAACGGGGATCAGGCAGGATAATCCGCTTTTTAGGTGTATCTTTCCTCATTGCTATTTCTTTTTAGCCCGTTTGGTTCCATATTTTGAACGGCGTTGATTACGCCCTTCCACACCAGCAGTGTCCAGCGCGCCGCGAACGATATGGTAACGAACGCCCGGAAGGTCTTTCACCCTGCCTCCGCGTACCAGCACGATAGAGTGTTCCTGGAGGTTATGCCCTTCCCCCGGAATATAGGCGTTCACTTCTTTTCCATGAGACAAGCGCACCCTGGCTACCTTACGCATGGCCGAATTCGGCTTTTTTGGCGTAGTTGTGTAAACTCTGGTACAAACTCCCCTTTTCTGGGGACAGGAATCCAGTGCCGGCGACTTGCTCTTATCAACAAGCTGAACACGCCCCTTTCTAACTAACTGCTGTATAGTTGGCATTTATCAAGTTATTTATCAACGAAAAAGTCCCTTTTTTCTGAGGGACTGCAAAGGTAGCAACAATAAATGAATTTACAAATGCGTGAAATGAAAATATTTAGAATCCCAGGCCAATGCGGAATCCATTATTCAGCCGGCCATCGGGACTCCACGAGAAGGCCCAGCCCGCTTTGAGACCAATTTTCTGCACCCCGATGAATAATTCCCAGTAATGCTGCATTCGTTCTGTATATAAATAGTTGACACCCAATGTTTCCCGCAGCTTCAACTGGCGCAGCAGCGGGACCTTGTTCAGCAGGAATCCTTCCAGG
>DATCYD010000190.1:0-2941 GCA_036570465.1 Anseongella sp. | reverse complement strand
GAGATGTCCTTGTCGTCAAATGTGACCAGCAGCCGGAAACCCATAACCTCTTCATAGAAACGGATCCATTGGTCCATTTCCCCGAGGGGAACGTTGCCGACGCAATGGTCAATGTATTTTAGTCCGGTGGACGGGGCCAGAGGAGCCAGGGTTACGGCGGTGAAGCCAGGTAGAAAGGGGCCGGTGTAATTTTTTCGCTCTGCAAAAGTGTGAATGGTACTGCCATATGTCCTGATGGATGAAAGTACCACCTCGCCATACCGGTCTTCCAGCCGGTAGGGTTCATGCACGGGCTGTGCGCCTCTGCGGACAGTTTCATTGAAAGCGGATGTAGCATCATTTACGCAGAGAGCCAGTACCTTAACGCCATCCCCATGAATGCGTACGTGTTCGGATATCTCACTGTTGGGTTCCAGCGAGCTGGTCAGCAAAAGTCTTATCTTTCCCTGTTCCAGGAGGTATGACGCCTTACCGCGAACCCCGGTTTCCGGACCTGAATAAGCCGCAAGGCGATATCCGAAAGCCTGCTGATAGTAATATGCGGCCTGCCTGGCGTTTCCTACGTAGAATTCTACATGGTCAGTTCCCAGTAAGGGGAGAAAATCTTCTGCCGGGTTGCTTTCCTTGTGTAATTCTTTTAAATAATCACGTTCGGTAAAATAATCGTAATCGGTATTATTGGCGATTGTGGTCTTCATTTTTTCGTTTTTTTTTTGATTGGTCCTTGTCGATGAGGTGGCGTCCTTTCACTCCACCATTTCCTGCCAGGATTTATAATAGTCGGGGTCTTCGATCTTCAGCGCTTCTTCGGTGATCATCAGCGGGTGGAACGGATCGATCATGACGGCCAGCTCATCGGTGGATTCTTTTCCGATGCTCTTTTCCACGGTTCCAGGATGGGGTCCGTGTGGAATACCACCCGGATGAAGAGTGATCTGGCCCCGTTCCACGCTTTTACGGCTCATAAAGTCACCTTCCACGTAATACAGCACTTCGTCCGAATCTATGTTGCTGTGATTGTAAGGTGCCGGAACCGACTGCGGATGATAATCGTATTTCCGGGGGCAGAACGAGCAAACCACGAATTGATCCGCTTCGAAGGTCTGATGAACCGGAGGCGGTTGGTGAAGACGTCCGGTGATGGGCTCAAAATCATGAATTGAGAATGCCCAGGGATAATGATAACCATCCCATCCGATAAAATCGAACGGATGAGTACCGTAGGTATAAGGGTAAATCAAACCCTGTTTCTTGATTAAAATCCGGAAATCCCCTTTTTCGTCATGTGTTTTCAGGTTTTGTGGACGTTTGATGTCCCGTTCACAATAGGGGGCGTGTTCCATCAGTTGTCCGTGTGGGTTCCGGTAGCGCCTGGGAGTTCGGACCGGGCTGAACGATTCAACTATGAACAGACGGTTTTCAGCGCTGTCGAAGTGGAAGCGGTGAATGGTTCCGCGGGGAATGACCAGGTAATCCCCAGGGCCGAAAGTTATATTTCCAAAGCCCGATTGAAATATTCCGGAACCTTCATGGATGAACACGATCTCGTCGGCCTGGCTGTTTTTGTAAAAGTAATCTGCCATGGAACATTGAGGCGCCGCCAGCGAAATATGCAGGTCCTGATTTACCAAAACAGCCTTGCGGCTTTTCAGGTAATCTGCCTCCGGGGTCAGGCGAAATCCTTTCAGACTCGTATGACGCAAATGCTTCTGCCGGGCGATAACCGGTTCCACGGAGTAAGGTTCATCCATTTCCCGCACAATAGTAGGCGGATGACAATGGTAAACCAGGGAATAAGTGCCTGAAAAACCTTGTGTCGATACCAGTTCTTCGGCATAAAGGCGTCCATCTGGCCTGCGGAAAGCAGTATGTCGTTTGGCCGGGACCGTTCCCAGCGTATGATAAATTGGCATGGCTTCCGGATTTATTGAAAATACGGGTGAAAACTTGAAAAAGAGAGACAGGATGCCTTCCCGGAGAAAGTCAGGCGTTAGTATTGTGCGAAAACAATGCTGGAAATAAGCTCGTGACAGAGCTCCGTCATTCCGGTGATCAGATGCGTTTTCCTGGCTATTAATTGGTACCGCTAAGATAGGAAAAAAAATTGATAGCTTTGGCCTTACCAAATCAAAATCTTTATGAAGCTCGTATCTTATAAAACGGGAGTAGAAGAACATCTGGGAATCATTTCCGGAGATTTTATTTACAACCTCAGCGCATGCAACGAGGCTATTCCAGACCGGATGACTGATTTTCTGAAGTGGGGGGCAGAACTCATGGAACGCGCCGGGGAAACTGCGGCGCAAATCAGTGAAGGTTCGCTGGCTGCCTCGCCGGTAGATTCCTGCGAATTGCTGGCGCCCGTTCCGCACCCGGCCTCCTGCCGCGACGGCTATGCATTCCGCCAACATGTAGCCACCGCCCGGCGAAACCGCGGACTGGAGATGATCCCGGAGTACGACCAATTCCCGGTCTTTTATTTCACCAATCACCAGGCCATCCAGGGTCCGGGAGAAATTCGCTGCATGCCCGCTCATCTCGACAAACTGGACTTTGAACTGGAACTGGCCGTCGTGCTGAACAAGCAGGGAAGAAACGTCCCGGCATCCCGGGCGGACAGTTATATTGCCGGCTATATGATCATGAACGACATGAGCGCCCGTACCCTGCAGATGCAGGAAATGAAGCTGAACCTGGGACCCGCCAAGGGGAAAGATTTTTCAACCGTGATCGGTCCCTGGCTGGTTACGCCTGATGAACTGGTCGCCTGGCGTGTGAATCCGCCGGCCGGACATACCGGTGCGCAGTATGACCTGACGATGCAATGCCGGGTCAACGGGACACTGATTTCGGAAGGAAGCTCGGCCAGCATGGACTGGACCTTTGCCGAGATCATTGAACGTTGTTCTTACGGCGCTGATGTCTTTCCCGGCGATGTGAT
>DATCYD010000189.1:0-6594 GCA_036570465.1 Anseongella sp. | reverse complement strand
AAAATAGACGCGCTTAAAGCATTTGGCGCCCAGGTAATCGTTTGTCCTACCGACGTGGAACCGGAAGACCCCCGTTCATACTATTCCGTGTCTTCCCGCCTTGAAAAAGAGATTCCCGGCAGCTGGAAAGCCAATCAATACGATAACCCGTCCAACCTCCAGGCGCACTATGAACAAACCGGCCCTGAAATATGGAAACAAACCGATGGCAAAATTACCCATTTCATTGCCGGAGTAGGGACCGGAGGCACCATTAGCGGCGTCGGCCGTTTCCTGAAAGAAAAGAACCCTGAAGTTCGGATCTGGGGCATCGATAGTTATGGATCTGTATTCAAGAAGTACAAAGAAACCGGCGTTTTCGACAAGAATGAGATCTATCCTTACATTACCGAAGGGATCGGAGAAGATTTTCTTCCTGAGTGCGTTGATTTTGATGTGATCGATTATTTCGAAAAGGTAACCGACAAGGACGCCGCTCTGATGACCCGCGAACTGGCTCTGCAGGAAGGGATATTTGTAGGCAACTCCTCCGGTGCAGTGATGGCCGGATTGCAGCAGCTAAAAGACCATCTTACCCCTGAAGATGTGATAGTTGCCCTGTTCCACGATCATGGTTCCCGTTATATGGGAAAAATGTTTAACGAAGAGTGGCTGAGCGAAAAGGGGTTCCTTAAACCCGCTTAATGTCTGCCCCAAGCGCGCGAAGGCGATTTTCGATATCCTGGTAACCCCGGTCAATCTGCGAAACATTCCTGATAATGCTTTTCCCTTCCGCTGAAAGCGCTGCAATCAGCAGTGAAACCCCGGCGCGAATATCAGGAGAAGTCATTTCAATACCTTTTAAAGGATATTTCCGTCCCAGCCCAATCACATTGGCCCGATGCGGGTCACAAAGTATAATTTGCGCACCCATATCAATAAGCTTATCCACAAAGAACAAGCGGCTTTCAAACATTTTCTGATGAATCAGCACACTGCCCTTTGCCTGAGTAGCCACCACCAACACAATGCTCAGCAAATCAGGAGTGAAACCTGGCCAGGGCGCGTCCGATATCGTCAGAATTGAACCATCAATAAAAGTCTCAATTTCATAACTATCCTGAGCAGGTATATAGATGTCATCTCCCCTTAGTTCAAATTGAATACCCAGTTTCCGGAACACATCAGGAATCATCCCCAATTCCGGATAATTCACATTCCGAATGGTGATTTCCGAGCGTGTCATGGCCGCCATCCCGATAAAACTCCCGATCTCAATCATATCCGGAAGCAACCGGTGAGACGTTCCTCCAAGCCGGTCAACGCCCTCAATGGTGAGCATATTGGAGCCAATACCAGAAATAATCGCCCCCATCCCCGTAAGCATGTGGCATAATTGCTGAATGTACGGCTCGCATGCGGCATTATAAATGGTGGTAGTCCCCCTGGCCAGCACCGCTGCCATGACAATATTGGCCGTTCCGGTAACCGAAGCCTCTTCGAGTAACATGTAGCTGCCCCGCAACTCTGTGGCTGAAAGACTGAAAAAACTATCAGAAGCGTCATAATTAAACTGAGCTCCCAGTTTTTGAAGACCGATGAAATGCGTGTCAAGCCGACGGCGCCCGATCTTGTCCCCCCCCGGTTTAGGGATCCAGGCTTTGCCAAAACGGGCCAGTAACGGACCCACAATCATGATCGAACCCCGAAGCGAAGCACCTTTTTTTCGAAATTCAGCAGAAGTCAGGTAATCAAGATTAACGTTCCTTGCCTGAAACGTAAATGCCCCCTCACCGTGCCGTTCAACGACAACGCCCATGTCTTCCAGCAAGTCAATCAGGTTGTGCACATCCCTGATCGCAGGCACATTCTCAATCCGGATCTTATCTTCACTAAGCAGTACCGCGGAAATAACCTGGAGCGCCTCATTCTTAGCTCCTTGTGGGATGATCTCTCCCTTCAGTGCCTTCCCTCCGATAATTTCAAATGAATCCATTATTAAAAAAGCTACCCGCCGAAGACGGGGTTTCTGGTTTAAACTAGAAACTCCACCAAACCGCCGAAGACGATTTGGTAGTTCAGTGGTTAATACCGTTTGCCGTTATTGTACTTTTTCTTGCCGCCAGTGTTTTGGTGGTGTGATTTGGAGGAGGCTTTGTCGCGGATGTTGCCACGGGAGCTTCGCGGATCTACCTTGCTTAGGACGGCGCCTTCTTCCAGTTCGAGCTGGCCTTCGGAGAGGATGTTGAGATCGCTCTTGATGGTCTCGTCATTCACTGAATCCTTGTTCCATGTGATATAGGCCATTTTCATGAAGTTGGCCAATTGATGCACGTATTGGCGTTTCCGGTCGGGATCGTCGATGGCTTTTGCCTTTTCGATCATCGTCTCAACGGTTTTGCCATAATGGCGGAATTTGATACGGTTGGCCGGGTACGGTAGTCTCTCGGGTTTGCTGTTAACGCTTTCCCGGGATGGAACCGGATAGGGAGAGTCCACATCCAGTTGAAAATCGGAAATAATGAACAAATGGTCCCAAAGCTTATGGGTGAAATCCGAAACGTCGCGCAGATGGGGGTTTAATTGTCCCATGAGATCAATCACGGCCTGAGCGTACAGGTTGCGTTCTTCCTTGCTGGGAAGACTCATCACAAAATCAACCATATTCTGTACGTTACGTCCGTATTCGGCCAGTTTTAAATGAGGCCGGGTAGAATTATATTCAAAGGGCCCGGTAAATTTTTCCATGCTTATTGTCATAAAGGATCGTTGTTGTTGACGATCCGGAGTTTTGCGAATTTAAGTAAAAGTTGCTTTTGTCCGGCATTTTTAAAAAAAACCGTTGCTTTGGCATCCGGAAGACGACCTTCCAGGGTTTCGATCTTTCCGAAACCGAATTTTTCATGCTCAACTTCCATGCCGGCTTGTATCAGAGAAGGGTCGTCGGCTTTGAAGCCGGGAGTGGGGATGTGTTTTTTCCCGGGAACAATGGTTGCTGACGTATTGGCTGGCCGGGGCTTGGGTTTGGTGAAAGAAAGCCGTTCGCCATTGCCGGACTGGGGGGAGTTCCATGCCCTTCGTTCGTCATCAAAAACTGTTGTGTCGGCAGGAGGGGCAGCAGCTCCGATGTCCAGCTCCAGGTATTTCGGGTCAATCTCGTCAATGAAACGACTTTGTTCGCAGTTGATCAGGGAGCCCCAGCGATAGCGGGTATTGGCAAAAGTGAGCGTGAGTTTTTTTTCGGCCCTTGTTGTCGCTACGTAAAATAACCGGCGTTCTTCTTCCAGGTCTGTACGGGAATTGAGTGAAAGCTGTGACGGAAAAAGGTTTTCTTCCAGTCCAACGACATATACATGAGGAAACTCCAGTCCCTTTGCCGCGTGGATGGTCATCAGGGATACGGTATCGGAGTCGCCTTCTTTTTCTTCCACCTTGTCATCACCGGTAAGCAGGGCAATATCCTGCAGATATTGCGTGAGGCTTTTATCTTCGATGTCCTGGCGTTCGCTGAATTCCTTGATGCCGTTCAGCAATTCCTGGACGTTTTCGTATCGGTTGAGGCCTTCAATGGACTTGTCGTTGTACATGTCCTTCAGCAGGCCCGATTGGCTGGCGATATGATGGGAGGTTTCGTAGGCATGCTGGGTTTTCACCAGGGCCGCGAAACTTTTGATCATGATCGCAAAATTTGTGATCGCTTCCGCAGAACGTCCTCCAATGTATTGACGGCTGTTTTCAACGATTTCCCAGAGGGGCTTATCCTGCTGCCCGGCAGCCAGGATCAGTTTGTCGAGACTGGTTTTACCGATGCCGCGAGCGGGGTAATTGATGATGCGCTTCAGCGCTTGTTCGTCGTTGTGATTTACTGTTAGCCGGAAGTAGGCGATCAGGTCGCGGATTTCCTTGCGTTGGTAAAATGAAAGTCCCCCGTAAATTTTGTAGGGCACGTTCAGCTTCCGAAGGCCTTCTTCCATGGCCCTGGACTGGGCGTTGGTGCGATAAAGAATGGCAAAATCACGATAATGGAGACTTCCGGTGGATTTTTCAGCCATAATGGAGCTTGCCACTGTTTTTCCCTCCTCATTATCACTGAGTGTCCGGATCACCTTTATTTTTTCACCGGCTTCGTTCTCAGAGAAAATGACCTTTTCAAGCTGATCGCGGTTGTTGGCAATGATGCTGTTGGCCGCATTCACGATATTCTGCGTGGAGCGATAATTCTGTTCCAGTTTGAATACCTTCAGGTCAGGGTAATCTTTTTCAAAATTCAGGATGTTCTGGATATTCGCTCCCCGGAACGCATAAATACTCTGGGCATCGTCACCTACCACACAGATATTCTGATGGACAGCCGCGAGCCGTTTTACGATCAGATACTGGGAAAAATTCGCGTCCTGGTACTCGTCAACCATGATGTACCTGAACTTGTGCTGGTACTTGTGCAAGGCTTCGGGGTGGTCTCTGAAAAGGATATTGGTTTTGAAGAGCAGGTCATCAAAATCCATGGCTCCGGCCTTGTAGCAACGACTAACGTACGTTTGGTAGATTTCAGCCAGGCGTTCCCTGCCGGAAGAAATGTCGTCAGATTGTATCTGGGTGTTTTCCGCGTATTCCTTGCTGGAGATCAGGTTATTCTTGGCCGAAGAGATTCGCTGATAGACATAATTGGGATTATACCGCTTGTCATCCAGCATCAATTCCTTCAGAATGGCTTTGATGAGACTTTTACTGTCATCGGTATCGTAAATGGTGAAATTGGAAGGGTAGCCAATCAATTCCGCTTCGGCACGCAGGATCCGTGCAAAGATCGAGTGGAAGGTACCCATCCAGATGTTGCGGGCCTCATCTCCGGTAACCGAGCCGACCCGCTCCCGCATTTCCCTGGCAGCCTTGTTGGTAAAAGTCAGCGCCAGGATCCGGAAAGCATCCACTTTCTTTTGCAATAAATGGGCGATACGATAGGTAATTACCCTCGTTTTGCCGGAACCGGCACCAGCCACAATCATCATCGGTCCTTCGGTACACTCGACTGCCGCCCGCTGCGAAGGATTCAGTAACTCAAGGTAGTTCAAAACCTTTCAAAATTAAGATTCTTTGACAACATGCGGAAATAAAATTGGAATCTGTATATTGACTTTGAAATTTGCTGAGTATGAGAAGAAAACTACTTTTTACCGGGTTGTTTTTGTCCGTCTGTCTGGCAACTTTTGGCCAGAAAAAGCGGTTCAAAGAAGTCAGTATAGATGATTTTCACCTTGAGGCCGATTGGGCAGACTCATCTTTCGCGGCGTTGGTCCTCCTGGACCAGGGTGTTATTGATTTCGACTTAAGTGCAGAAGAAGGATTCTTTTATACGCTGGAACGCAGGCAACGCATCAGGATAGAGAATGGATTGTTTTCCTACAAAGTTTATCAGGCAGGAAATCAAATCAAGGTTGAAAGCCGGCTAAAGATTGGAAAAAGTCTTTTCCTGCCTACCGAATATGCCGGCCTGCGGGAATTATTCAGCCATATGATAACGAAACATTCGGAAATGGTGGCTTTAAGGAAGAAATAGAAATAATATGTGGTTCAGATATTTAAACTTAATAATCGTTTCATTGGTGCCGTTGCTATTCTCCTGTGACCGCGGCCAGGCGCTGGTGGAACAACCGAATATTCTCTGGTTGGTTAGCGAAGACAATGGCCCGTTCCTGGGATGCTACGGAGATACATTCGCCACCACTCCGAATCTGGACCGGCTGGCTTCGGAAGGAATTCTTTACAAGAACGCTATCTCGGCGGCACCCGTATGCGCCCCTTCCCGTTCGACGCTGATCACGGGGATGTATCCTACGTCCCTGGGTACGCTGCACATGCGAAGCCGGTATCCGGTACCTGAATTCGTTCGGTTCTTTCCCCGGTACCTGCGGGAGGCAGGCTATTATACGACAAACAATTCCAAGAAAGACTATAATACCATCGATCAGCCGGACGCCTGGGACGAATCCAGTAAAACGGCCACCTATATGAACCGGCCGGAAGGCAAACCGTTCTTCGCTGTATTCAATACGAGTATTTCGCACGAAAGCTCCATTCACAAGCCGCTGGATAGTCTCCGGCACAATCCGGAACAGGCACCTCTTCCGCCGTACCACCCTGAGACGCCTGAAATGAAGCACGACTGGGCGCAGTATTACGATAAGATGGAGGCGATGGATCGTTGGGTGGGGGAGAAACTCCGGGAGCTGGAAGAAGCCGGGCTGGCCGATAATACGATCGTGTTCTATTACAGCGATCATGCCGGCATACTGGGCAGAAGCAAGCGGTATCTGTACGAATCGGGGCTACGCGTGCCGCTCATCGTCCGGTTCCCGGAAAAATACGCCCATCTGGCTCCCGGTAAGCCAGGTACCCGGACCGATCGCGTCGTGAGCTTTATTGATCTTCCTCCCAGCATCCTGAGCCTGGCCGGCATAGACGTTCCGGAATACATGCAAGGAGAAGCCTTCCTGGGCGGGCAGCAGACCCAACCCCGTGAATACGCGTTCAGCTTCCGGGGCCGGATGGACGGACGCATTGACCTGGGCCGGACCGTACGCGACACCCAATACCGCTATATTCGCAACTTCATGC
>DATCYD010000188.1:0-5286 GCA_036570465.1 Anseongella sp. | reverse complement strand
TTTCCTCTTCCTCGATATCCCAGCCCTGAATGGGGGCATTTACGATCTGTTCAGCCTCCTTCCATCTGCGCAAATCCCAAAACCGATGCCCTTCGAAAGCCATTTCTATGTTCCGTTCCCGATGGAGAATCTCCCGGAGTCCGTCTTTCGTCTGGTATTTCCCCGGACTTTTCGAATAGGTGGACCATGATTCCTCAATGGACTTCAAGCCCGCACGCTCCCGCACCATATCAACCCATTTAAACGTCTCGGGACCTGGTCCGTTCAGTTCATTCAGCGCTTCGGAATAAAGCAAATACAGATCTGCAAGCCGAATCTCAGGCCAGGGATAAACTTCGGCAGAATAAGAGATTCCCAGCGTCACCGCGTTATCATAATTCACCAGTTTTTTCGGCCAGTAACCCGTTACTGAATACCAGGACACGGCCTTTCGGGCAGCGTTCTGTCCCATTTTTCCCTCGACATAATACGGATCATTATCGTCGAACCGGCCTTGCCCGTACCAAAGCGCGCCGTCAAATGCCATGCTGGCATAAAAACGAATTTCCCGGTCAAAATGGAGCGCCGCCGTCTGGTAGCCTTCCTGGATATTATATCGTTCATCATGCGTGGCAGTGCGAAGCTCGTATCGTCCGCTGTAATCCCAGGTTTTGTCTTCATTGATCGGGACCCCATTTCTGCTGTAAAACATTTCAGCGATTTTAAGCGTGGGCGCCAGCAAAGAATGAATATTGGGCGTTCCTTCAGGAACCAGCCTTGCCTGGGCGGCCCACTGAATAAAACTTGTCATACTTAGCGTATTTGACCAGATGACTTCAGGGTTCCATTCTTCCGTGACACTATTGCGGATGTTCATCTTTGCGATGATCGTATCGGTAAGATCGGGTTTGTTCGGTTCCCAGTAAAACAACTCATGTCCGGTAGCATGGCACAGCTCAATGGCTTCCTTACAGGCATCGGCCGCTTTTTTCCACTTCTCTTCCGAATATTGCGCGCTAAACAAAGGCTCCCCGTCATACCCCAGGAAACCAGCATAATCCGGGTTTCCGTTGAATAATGGACTCGCGGCATACACCAGTACACGGGCCTTGATGGCCAGGGCAATGGGTTTTGTAATTCGTCCGGCTTCTACCGCAGCCAGCTCAATAGTTTCCGGCAAATCTGCCGCAGCCTTGTCCAACAAATCTGCAACATAGTTAAAGCAGCTATCCACATGTTGCCGCTCCACCTTTACCTCATCCGTTCCGCTGTTGATGGGCAGGTTCTCATCGATTATGGGTATGGGGCCGTACATTCGTAACAGGTAAAAATGAAAATACGCCTTCAGGAAATTCACCTCCGCCATCCACCGGCTTTTCTCAAAATCATCAAGGTCAGGCACATCATGGATTTTTTCCAGGAAAATATTACAGTCCCGGATTCCCCGGAACAAGGCTTTCCCTTGTGCGCGGCCGTCCCAGTAATTATTGTACGGTTCCACCACATTCTGATTACCCCGGGCAATATTCCAGGATTCATTGTTTACATCATAGTGCCAGTACTCGTCTCCACCGAAAAAAGCGGGATCGCTCCGGAGGTTATCCCTCTCCGGAAGATATGAATAACAGGTAAAAAGAAATTTTTCAGCCATGTTACGTGAAACAAAGGCATTGTCAATGGTCGCAATGTTGTCAGGCACAATATCCAGGTAATTGCAGGAACACAGGCTTCCCAGCACGACCAGTAGTATGGATTTAATAATTTTCATCATGATTCGGTTAAAATGAGACCTGAACGCCAATATTGTACACCTTCTGCAGAGGATAACCCAATCCCTGGCCAGCCATTTCTATATCCCAGAGGTCGAAATCGCTGAAGGTAAGGAGATTCATGCCACTCAAATAAATGCGTGTCTGCTCCACTTTCCAGCGCTCGGTTATTTTCCTGGGCAGTGTGTAGCCAATTTCAACTGTTTTCAGGCGGATAAAGGTCCCGCTCCGCATAAACCAGGTATTATTCTGCGCATTATTGTTCAGCAAACCAGCGTTGGCCGCCAATCTTGGCCAGGTTGCGTAAAGATCACGGTTACCTTCTGACCAGTAGCTGTCTGCATAATCCTTGAGCAATTGGTTTTGAAGCGTATAACCGTTCAGCAATCCACTATTTATTTCATGGTCATACCGGTAAGGGACGAATGGCGCAGTGGCTCTAAGGTCAATCCAGAATGACTCCCTGCCCAACCCCTGAAAGAAGGCTGACAGGTCAAAGTTTTTATAACCGGTTGAAAAGCCGAAACCATAGACAATCTCAGGAACGGTCGGATAACCAATCGGCACCCGGTCGCGGGTGGTAATCTGCCCATCGCCGTTCACATCGCGATACTTGATATCCCCGGCGTGATACTCCCCGAAATTCTGTCTCGGCGAATTCAATATTTCCAATTCATCTACAAACAATCGTTCGGCGATATAGCCCCATTGCTGGCTGAGTGAATATCCCACGCGTGATAAATAAGGTTCCTGGTAAACCGGTTCCTCAAAAACATCATATTCGCTGGTAGCATACGTGAAGTTCCCCTGTACCTGAACCCAGAATTCATTGTTGATGAAATGCTGATAATCGACCGAAAAGTCAATGCCTTTGGAAGAAGCTTCACCAAGATTTGCATATACATTAGCGGCCAGCCCCATGGTGGTAGGAACATCCGCACGCTCCATCAGAATATTAGTCCGGCGTTCATGGAAAAGATCGGCCAGAATGTTCACCTTTTCAAACAAACCGATCTCTATCCCAATATTGGTTTTAATGGCGGTTTCCCAGGTGATATCCCGATTATCGTAACGCCCGATGGAGACCCCTGTCCGGTTATAATTATAATTTGTACCAAAAGTGGCTCCCATGCCGGCATTCTCCATGTTCACATTCGACAGATAAAAAAAGCGATCTTCCGGCCGCCCGATTGCGTCATTCCCCACTAATCCATACGTGGCGCGGAGTTTCAGGTTAGAGACCACCGGTTTGATGGGTTCCCAGAAATCCTCGTTGGATACGTACCAGGCGACCCCTCCGGAGGGAAAGAAACCAAAACGCTTATCCTTATAGAACCGTTCCGATCCATTGTACCCGAAATTAAACTCCCCGAAATACCGGCTGTCATAGGAATAAGTAAACCGTCCTGAAAGGCCCAGGTTCCGGTGCGGCAACGACCGCTGCAAGTCACCCATGTTGGCATCAACGATATTATTCATGATGAAAACCAGCATACCGCTCACGCCATGTGTTTCAGCAAATGTCCGGTTGTACGAGGCCGATGCCTGAACATAAGAAGTTGAGGAAACTTCCTTGGGCCCCTCGTCATAGCCCAGGTAGTCGGTTCCCGCATTTTCGTTCAGAGCAAATATATTATAGGTATTGTCCCGCTTGTCATAGGAACCTACCTGATAATAAAACGGATTATAATACCGGTTCACATCATAATACGAACGGCGGTTGGTGTTGATCATCCCCTGTAGTTTCAGTCCTTCGGTGACAAACGACAAATCCTGCTCCAGCTCAAACTGTGCCATCATCAACGACCGGGAATAATCTTTATAACCCTTTACCATTTCCGCATATGGATTCAGGTAACTGGACGCCAGATCATAATTGCCGAACATGATATGACGAACATACTGATGTGCTTCATCAACCGGAAAAAAAGCCGGGAACAGGACGGGATTCGTTCGCATCACCATCCGGTACATATCCGCACCACCGGCAATCGGTCCTGTATAGTCGTCAAATGTCCCGTAAAGCTTCACCCCTACCTCGGTTGTCTTGGTCAGGTTGATGTTGACGTTTGACCGGAGAAGATAGCTCTTCAGATCAATGTTGTTATTAAAATTATTCCGTCCGTCCACCTTCAATACCCCATTATCCTGGTTAAAAGTCCCTGCCAGGTAATAACGAGCCACTTTTCCACCACCACTCACACTAAAATTCGCCCGCTGGTTCATGGTATAGTCCTTGAACAGCGTCTGCCGCCAGTCTGTCACGGGGTAGGCAATGGGATTTTCCCCGGCTTCGGTATTTTCAATCTTACTCCGGCTGTAGAGTAGCGGAGACAATGGATTCCAAAGAAGTGTTGCCTCGTTTTGCATCCGCATATAGGTGATCGGATCCGCAAGCTCCACATTCCTTGTGGGGGACGATATCGAATTTTCCAACCTGAATGAAACTCTGGCTTTTCCTTCTACCCCCTCCTTAGTGGTGACCAAAATTACGCCGTTGGCACCCCGGGCTCCATAGAGCGCTGTTGCCGTGGCATCTTTCATAATGGAAAAGGTGGCCACATCATCTGGTTGAAGACGTGCCAGATCGGTACCTGTCAATTCAATTCCATCAATCAGTATCAACGGGTCAGGGCGGCTTTCAGCAAATGTAGTTACCCCCCGGATAAAGAAATCCGCATTATCCCTGCCTGGTTCACCGCTACGTTGGTAAGCAATCATGCCAGCTATTCGTCCGGCCAGCGCCGTGGTGAGGTTACTGGCTGGCACCTTCAATTCCGAAGGATTTACTGTTGTAACGGCGCCAATGACATCTGTTTTTTTCTGCTCGCCAAAGGCCACCACTACCACGTCTTCCAGCGTCGAGGTAGAAACCTTCATTTCAATATTGACCGTACTTTGTTCACCCACCGGAACTTCCTGGGTTTCGAAGCCAATCAACGTAAAAACCAGAACGGCATTGGGACCGGGCACATCCAGTACATACCGCCCGTTCAGATCGGTACTGGTTCCGATATTTGTATGGTTCCTGACTGAAATGGACACGCCGGGTAATGGTACCCCGGTGGTATCGGTTATTTTACCTGTCACCTGTCGCTCCTGCAGGATGCCCCCCATCCGGAGCTTCCCATCCACCGGAACAGGCTCGGACGCTCCTCCTGGCCGGGCCATCAGTTCATGCTGGCAAAGGACACAGCATGTCAGCAATAAAATGCTTACCGCACCCCTTCGTACTAATCTGCTCATATATTCTGTGTTTTTGGACCCGATAAACGGGTATTTTGGTTTAGGGTTCAGGCTATGGTTAATAATCTGAACTAAAATTAACGACGAAAGCCCCAGCAGAAAATGGAGGATGTTGGGAATAAGATGGATTATTTTCGCCTACTTAAAATAGTGGACGATTTCATTGGCAATTAACTGGTGCCCTTTGAGGTTGGGATGATTCACATGGGACATGAAATCTTTCAGATCCTCGCCAGCAAGCGCATGCTTTCTAAATTGTCCGAAAGCATCGGCCAAACCAATATGGTAGTTT